>JAYRXB010000589.1:0-2139 GCA_041917735.1 Cyclobacteriaceae bacterium | reverse complement strand
ATGCAAACGGATCTTGTTGTTCATACGTGATGTTGATTGTCTTTCCGGAGCTTAGGATACCGTCGTTCAGGATGGTGACCTTTCCAAAGGTATAGTCCACTGTGTAATCCACTTGTTCCCGAAGGGGTGTCCCCCCCGCATAAACCTTCACGGATCCCGGCGAAATATTGAATCCCTGAATGATGATTTCCTTTCCCGCGCCGGCCTTGAATGATCCAACGATGAAGAATTTGTTTTTTGTGGCAACCAATTCCGCCTCAGCCTTGGTCGTTCGGTAGAGCGTGTCATAGAGGTATTTCTGGGTCAGCAGTTGCCGCGTGTTGGCATTGGGCTCCAGCGCAAAAAGGTTCCGCAAGGCTTTATCGAACGGCTCCAGGTAGGGGAACATAATGAGCCCCGTCTCCGGGCTGATCGTGAACCGCTCTACATAGTCAAAGTTTCCGTCCGGGCTTGGGTCGTTGTAAGGATTAAGGCGATCGAGGCCAAACACTTCGATCAGTTGTTTCGTGCGGGCCACATCCCCGTCCTGGAGTTGAGGGTTGTCAATGCCGGTGCGGTCATCACGATAAATGACACGGAGTTGAAAGCCGTCACGCTGCAGTTGCGTAACATTCAGGTTATAGAGATTCTTGAGCATCAGGTTCCAGGTAGGAAGAACAGTACCGGCGTTGTCCTTCACGGCAATTTTCCGTGGACGCAGCATTTTCAGGTACACCACTTCGGTAGCTCCCTTGTTTGAATAGTCCTCCGACAATTCGCCCACTTTGTATTTCCGGCCATTGTAGGTGTATTCAAACGCAACAGCCAGCGCCTCGTCGTTTTGAAGCTTCCGCTGTAGAGTCAGGAAGCCGAGCTCTTTGTGGAAGGTGTACTCCGTAACTGCAAGTTTGCGGGCACTGGTTATTTTCTCGTAGTCGGTTCCGCTTACGAACGGGCGCCCGGCGGCCTCACCGCCAAACAGGTTCTGCAATTGCTGGTCAATGCCGTCGGATTCCAGGGGCACCTGGCTAGCCAATGCGTACAGGTTGTTGTTGGCGTTGTCTGTGGGGTATCCATCGGGTACCACCGTATTGTAGTAGCTCTTCCGGTAAGATTTGTCCGATTCGCCCAAGTCCATAAGGCCGACCACATCCCGGAGTGTTTGGGTATCATTCTGGCGGTTCAATAGATATACTTCCACACGCACGATGTTGACACCAGAAGTCATTTGTGGAAGGGTGCCCATCCACTTTTCGAAATTGTCACGAAAGAACTGACCAAGAAAGAAGTGACGGTTTTCGTCGTAGTTGGATCCGACAATTTCGAAGGGCCTGCCTTGTGCCGCTCCATCGGTACTTCCGTTGACGCTGATCGTCGACTGTTTGCCCCGTTGAGTGGTGGCAATGGCTGTTGCAAAGAGTTTTCCGAATTGAAACTGACCCTTAATCCCAAAGAGATTCTGTGCACCGGTAATGAGACTGTTGTTCAACGGCAGACTGACGTTGCCGATCTCCAGCTTCTTGAGAATGTCCTCTTTAAATCCGGTGTACTCGATTTTCATCTGGTTTTGAAAATCAAATGAGTTGTTGTTGTCAAAGTTGGTTGTGATCTTGAGTTTCTCCCCCACTTTGCCGGTCACATTCAGGTTGATCTGTTGATCAAATTCAAATCCTCCGTTGGTTTGCTGCCGGATGGGAATGGCTGGATTCTGAATTTGCTGCCATTGCGCACCGAAGTCCAGGGTTACAAATCCACGCGGAATAAGTTCGACATAACTGCCCCCGAAAATCCTGTCCAGCACCGGGCTGGTATATAGCTTGGGCAGCAGGTTTCGGCTGCTGACGGCACTTTCTCCATCCAGTGCCTGGCTTCGTGATTTCCAATAGCCCTTCAGAATGGAGTTGTTCTGAAACTGATTGACCTCGTCAAAAGTCATGTAAGAGGGAGGCCGGAAATTGATGGGCCCCATTCGCTCATAAATGGAATAGGTGCGACCGGTGTCTGGCAGAACCTCGATGGAGAGGTTCTTGGGATCCTTCAGAAAGAGTGGTGACTGGGGTATACGGTTGGAGAAGGGGTCGCCAAACCGATCGGCGGGTCTGTAGCTGGGCTGATACCGTGGGCGGTATACAGAATCCACGCGTGTTGTATCCTGGATTT
>JAYRXB010000588.1:0-6220 GCA_041917735.1 Cyclobacteriaceae bacterium | reverse complement strand
CCATGACGCCCAGCTGAATTTCATCCTTACCCTCCGCCAACCGGGCGCCGGTCTTGGCCCGGATGGTCTTTTTTACTTCCAGGAGGATCTTATCTCCGGCGTACCCTTCCACGGCGATACTGCCGTTCACATTGAGAATCATCAGCGTATTCAGCGCAGAACTGTTCTCAAAGGTGAGTTCCCGGTTGATTTTCTCCTCCGCGGTTTGAGCCACCGCCCCCGTCGAAAGCACCAGGCTTAGCAAGAATAGGCTATTCGCTTTCATATAAGTATTTCGATGCTTTTTCTGAGCTTCTCCTTCACTTCCTTCGGCGTGCGGTCGCTGTCGGCGAGTTTTTGCAACTCGGAGACCGATTTCTTTTCCTGCAAAGCCACCATCAACTCGGCCAGGCTGACTTGTACAAGGGGCGAATCCTGCTCGGTAATCGACCGCACCAACCCTTCTCGTACGCGCGCCTGGCTGGCGTAGGGCATAAGCGCCTCTAGAGCCGCCAGCCGTACGTTCACATTCGGATCCTTGTTAAGTGTTGCAAACAGCGCATCCGTGACTTTATCGCTGGCGGCCACAAGCTCCTGGCTCAGCGAGACGGCCCTCAATCGATCGGATGCCGATTCCTTCTCCAGGAGCGACAGCATCATCATTTCCTTGAGCTCAAGCACCTCCCGGGTGAGGGTTGCCACTTCTCCGTTTCCGGAAGGAGATTTCGTCCAATAACCACCGGCAAAACCCAGGAAGAGAATGACGGCAGCTACCCCCAGGCGCGGCAAGAGAAAACTCCAGGACGGCCACGTGATGGTAAGCCCGCGTTGCTTCCGCTTTTCCTTGGCGAGCATGGCGTAGAAACCGTCGTCCAGACGAAGTGACGGCGCTCCTTCGTCAACTGCAGCAAGCTGTTGATCAAGCGCCTGCAACTCTCTCAATTGCGTCAATGAGACAATGCCATCTTCGATGAGCTTTTCCAACTCCATTACCTCCGCCGGATCGGCGAGGCCTTCGTTGTACTTGGCAATTAATTCTTCTGGTTTCATGGTGCTGGGTTCTGGTTTCTGGGTGCTGGCTTTTGGCGATTGGCCATTTGGGGCGATATCTCAATTGCTATCGTGCTAGCCACGTCAACACCTCTTCATTTTCAAATCTTTAAATCTTCAAATCTTCAAATTTTCAAATTTTCCCGCCTGACCTTGCGTGACAGAACGGCATGAACTTCTGGGTTCGTCAGCGCGGGCAGGCAAATTGCTACGATCGTTGTTCGAGCTGTTTGTAGAGGACTTTCAGTTCCTGCAGCGCCCGAAACACTTTTACTTTCACCGTTCCTTCTGTGCAGCCGAGCAGTTCACCGATCTCCTTGTACTTCTTCTCCTGGTACTTGCTCAGCAACAAAATCTCGCGCTTGTCGGCCGGCAGCTTTTCCATCGCCCATTCCAGGAGTTGTCGTTCATCAGCTGCAGCCATATCGTTCTCCTGTCGCTCATCATGACCCAGGCGCTCCTCCCATTTTTCTACTGCCTCCTTCACCTTGATCTTGTTCTTGCGGAAGTGGTCATGACTCACATTGCGGGCAATGTGAAACATCCACGTCCTGAAATCACCATCGCCGCGGAAAAGGTGGCGGTATTTCAGGATCCGGAAGAACGTATTCTGAACCAGGTCCTCGCTCAGTTCCTGGTCGCGGTTGATTCCATAGAAAAAGCCATACAACGGGCGCTTGTAGCGCTCGAACAGCAGTCCAAGCTTATCCACGTCGCCATCGCGGACCTTGGTCATCAGGGCATTGTCGGCTAAGGCGTCCAATTAGTCGATTTGAAGGGGTAAACTCGCGTTTTTTGAAAAGGTTACCCGAAGGTACAAACAGCCCGCGCACAGGTTGGTGCCTTGGCGGCCTGTGGATGGACTCCAACCGTCGGAACCCGGTCGCTATTTTTCCGGGTTCTTCCGGTGTCCCAAAGACACCTAAGGCCACTTAGGCTGCTCGAGCGCTCAGCGGTTCCAGGTGATGCAGTTGGGCGGACTTTTGGTTTTCGCCCATCATGCAGGACTAATCCATGTATGTGGAAGGTTATCGCTTCAAATCCACTACACCTTTCATCTGTTTGTTCATCAACATGGGATTCAACCCGTCCAGGCCGGCCTTGAGGGTGTTATCGAGTTTCAGCAACTGATCGTCCAGCTCCTTGCTGAGCTCAGCAAACACTTTGTACACACCGGCGGTAGGCTTCCCTTCGCCAGTCTCCAGGCTGCGTCGCACGGCCGAAATCCGGTTACCGAGCTTGATGGGGAAGTTGAGCGGGTCCTGCCCGGAACGGTTGCGTACCTGGTAGAGATCTTCCTCAATCACCGTGATCTTTGCCATGAGGTCTTTTGCCGCGGCCGTGATCTGCGGGTCAGAAGTCTCTTTCAGCCCGGCTTCCAGCTGCTTTCTCACCTCGCGGATGCGGATCACCGCCTCGTTGCCCTCACTCTCACGGTCGCGAATCTTCATCGCCAGATCGAACGTCTCTTTCAGATCTGCTTCCGTAACGCCTTTCAGGTTCGGGTTCATCTTGATGTTGAACGCATAGGTTTTGGTATAGGTACCCGAGGTAAACCGTACCTGGTATTTTCCAAGCGGTGCCTTGGGTCCATTGCGGGGGTTGGCGCCCCACAGGATCATGCCATCAAAGACTGTAGCACCCGGGTAACGGAGGTCCCAGGTAAACTGGTTGAGGCCCGCCTTGGTGGTTGGCGGGTTGGGTCTGCGCTCCCAACGCGGAACATTGGGGTCACTCTTGTACTCGGGCTTGTCGCCCCGAATGGAGCGCACCAATTTCCCATCTGCATCCAGGATATCAATTCGTACGGAATCCAACTGCTTCTCCAGGTAGTACTGAAAGATGGCCGGATATACGCCGCGGATGGCATCGCTGGGCTGGAAGAATGCAATGGGCTGTTTCATCACCTCCGGCGTCAGCTGACGCAGCGGACCGATGTCATCAAGGATCCAGAATCCACGACCGTGTGTACCCAATACGACGTCATCATTTTTCACAACAAGGTCGCGGATGGGCGTGTCGGGAAGGTTGAGCTGCAGCGGCTGCCAGTTGTCACCGGCGTTGAAGGAGACATACGCGCCATGTTCGGTACCCAGGAACAACAACCCTGGTCTGACATGGTCTTCGCGAATGGTCCTCGAAAAATGCCCATCCTTCACACCGTTTACAATCTTTGTCCAGGTCTTTCCGTAGTCGCGGGTGCGGAAAATATAGGGCTGGCGATCGTCGACCTGGTAACGGAAAGCGGCAACGTAGGCTGTGCCGGGGTTGTGTCGCGATTCGTCAATGATAGCCACCACGGAGTGCTTCGGCAACTCCTTCGGCGTAATGTTCGCCCAATTCTTGCCGCCATCGCGCGTAATGTGAATCATGCCGTCGTCGGAGCCGGCCCAGATGGTGTTGACATCGTGGAACGAGGGCGCCAGCGCAAACACCGTAGCGTAGATCTCCGGACCGTTCATGTCCTTGGTGATCTCACCACCCGTGGGACCAAGTGTCTCCGGGTCGGCATAAGTCAGGTCGGGACTGATAGCCGTCCAGCTTTGGCCATCGTCGGTGGTCTTCCACACGTGCTGGGAACATGTGTACAGGATTTTTGAATCCTTAGGCGAGAAGACGATGGGGTACGTCCACTGCCACCGCTCGGGCAGCGCACTGGCAGGTTCACCCGAAAAAAAACGCGGGTACACCTGGATGTCACGGATCTGCCCGGTGGTGCGGTCGAGTTTGGTGAGCAATGCGCCCTGGCTGCCGGCGTAGAAGACATCGGGGTTGTCGGGGTGTGAAGTGATGTATCCCGATTCGCCACCTCCTACATCATAGCCCCACTCGCCGAGTTCGTTCATGTGACCCCAGCCGTCGCTGGGGATGGCGATTGTGGAGTTGTCTTGCTGCGCACCCGCCACATGGTAAGGAACGTGGTTGGTGGTTGTGACGTGATACAGTTGTGTCGTGCAGTAGTCCTGTTCGGTCCACGACTTGCCTCCATTCACAGAAACCACACCGCCGCCATCGTCAGAAAGAATCATCCGCTGCGGGTTGTTGGGATCAATCCACAGGTCGTGGTGGTCACCGTGCATGGTGTTGATCGGGTTGAAGGTCACGCCGCCGTCGGTGCTCTTGAAAAACTCCACGTTGAGGGCATAGACCGTTTCGCGATCAAATGGATCGGCCGTGAGGCGTGAGTAATAGAACGCGCGCTGACGAAGCTTGCGTTCGTCGTTGGTCTTCTTCCAGGTGGCGCCACCGTCATCGGAGCGGTAGACGCCGCCATCATTCGCTTCTACAATGGCCCATAACCTGCGGCTGTCAGCGGGTGAGACCGTGATGCCGATTTTTCCCAGCGGAGCCGCAGGCATACCCGGGTTCTTGCTGAGTTCGGTCCAGGTGTCGCCACCATTCTCCGACTTCCACAGTTTGCAATCGGGGCCACCGCCCCACATCTTCCACGTACGGCGGTAAACCTGCCAGGTGCTTGCATATAGTATTTTAGGGTTATTGCGATCGATGATCAGGTCTGCCGCACCGGCCTTGGGGCTGACATACAATACTTTCTTCCAGGTGTTGCCTCCGTCGGTAGAGCGGAAAACGCCGCGCTCTTCGTTGTCGCCATACGGATGACCCAGGGCAGCAACATACACAACGTCGGGATTGGTAGGATGAACGCGGATGCGGGCTATCGCCTGCGTCTCGCGAAGGCCGAGGTGTCGCCATGTTTTGCCGCCGTCGGTGGTTTTATAGACTCCATCTCCCTGGGTAATGCTTCCGCGGAGCTGCGTCTCACCGCCACCGATGTAGACTATGTCGGGATTGGTTTCGGCCACCGCCACCGCCCCGATGGAAGAGCTGGATATCTGGCCATCGGTTACTGCGGCCCATTCCTGCCCGCCGTCGGTCGTCTTCCAGAGGCCGCCGCCGGTGGCACCAAAGTAGTATTCATTCGGGCGTCCAGGGCTGCCGGATGAGCCAAGGCTACGACCCCCGCGCTGGGGGCCGATGTTGCGCCACTTGTAGTTTGCGAAATACTTGGAGTCAACCGTGCCGGAAGCGGCAACCGGTTGGGTTTGGGCACTTACCGAAAGAAACTCGGGCAGCAGGAACAGGACGAGTAGTAAACGACGCATACGTTGGAATTTTGGGTTACAGGGATAAGATAGGCAATTACCCGAGTTCCCGAAATCAATTCCTGTCCAGCGAACGATGGGCTATTCGAAAGGGAAAAATCCGGCCACAAGTATTTGCCTAATATCGGACTGACTGATCCTTTAATTAGTATCTTGCGCGGTTATTTCGTCCATGCCATGCAGCCTGACTCCATGCCCCTGGAAGCAGCCCGAACCGGGTTTTCCGACAAGATGCTTGCCTTTGATGTCCCCGACCGATTGAAAGAGCTGGGGCTCTACCCCTACTTCCGTACCATCGAATCCGACCAGGACACGGAAGTGACGATTGGCGGACGGCCCGTGCTGATGTTTGGATCCAACAGTTACCTGGGGCTTACCAACCATCCGGAGATCAAGCAGGCCGCGCAGGATGGCATCGCGCGCTATGGTACGGGCTGCGCCGGATCCCGGTTTCTGAACGGCACCCTCGACATCCACCTGGAACTGGAAGAACAACTCGCCGCGTTTACCGGAAAGGAAGCGGCTGTGGTATTCAGCACGGGCTTCCAGGTCAACGTCGGTGTGATCCCGGCCTTGCTCGGGCGTCACGACTACCTTCTACTCGACGAACTGGATCACGCCTCCATCATCGAAGGCAGTCGCCTCAGTTTTGCCCGGACCATCAAGTTCAGGCACAACGACATGGCCAGCCTGAAGATGGCGCTCAAGTCCTGCGCCCCGGACCGGATCAAGTTGATTGTCGTCGACGGCATCTTCAGCATGGATGGTGATATCGCCAACCTACCGGAGATCACCCGGCTGGCTGAGGAATACGGCGCCATCGTCATGGTCGACGATGCACACGCGCTTGGGGTTATTGGCGAAGGTGGTCGCGGCACGGCTTCCCACTACGGCCTTACCGACCAAACGACGCTGATCATGGGTACGTTCAGCAAATCGCTGGCATCCATCGGCGGGTTCATTGCCGCAGACCGGGCCACCATCAATTACCTGAAGCATCACGCCCGCTCGCTGATGTTCAGTGCGAGTATCTCTCCAGCCGCTACCGCCAGCGCCCTCGCCGCCCT
>JAYRXB010000587.1:0-2302 GCA_041917735.1 Cyclobacteriaceae bacterium | reverse complement strand
CTGAAGACTGCCGACGTAGCCTATGTCCAGCCCGAAAAGCAGTGGACCTCGGAAATCGGTTACAAGGGCGTTTGGCTTGACAAGAAGCTGCTCCTGGACTTGAACGGTTTCTATACATCCTACACCGGATTTATCGGTGGACAGATCGTTGCCAGCAAGAACCCCACTTCGCACCAGGGCAATGCCATCCGCCCCGGTACCCTCTTCTCGCCGTACGTAAACTCCACACGGGAAGTAACGTCTTTCGGTGCGGGCCTGGGCTTCACCTACAAGCTGCCGCGTGACTTTGAACTCAACGGTAACTACAACTACGCCAACTACACCGCCCAGGAAGATGCCGACTTCCGCGCCGGCTTCAACACACCGAAGAACCGCGGTTCCATCGGCCTCAGCAACCGCAAGATCTTCAAGAACTTCGGCGCCAGCATCAACTACCGCTACCAGACCGCGTTCCTGTGGGAGTCATCCTACGGAACCTGGAACGTACCTGAATTCGGCGTCCTCGATGCACAAGTCAGCTACACCGTACCTTCTATCAAGTCGGTGATCAAACTGGGCGGCACCAACCTGGGTGGAGGCGACTACCGCACCAACCTCGGCTCGCCGTATGTAGGCCAACAGTACTACATCTCCATCACGTTTGACGAGTTCCTGAAATAATCTTCAAAATCGAGAACACCATGAAAACGAATAAAATAGCTTCCATCGTTCTGCTGACCGCCCTGCTCACCGGGGCTTGTGTGCAGAAGCCTATTGAACCTGTTTCACCGACCCCGACTACCCCGACAACCCCAACCAAGGGGTCAGCCGACTTCAGCAAGTTTGTCGCCTTGGGCGATTCCTATGTTGGCGGCGCACAGGGTGGAACCATCTTCAAGGCATCGCAGGGCAACTCTTTACCAAAGATTCTTGCGAATCAGTTTTCCACCGTTGGCGGCGGTACGTTCAACCAGCCGGATATCACCCATGAAAACGGGCTTAACTTCGTGGTCTTCGCAGGATCAGGCGGAACGGTCAGCCTTGGCCGGTACCTCTTGTTTGACCCGGATGGAGACCTTGACCCGGATGGCACCGGTTGCGCTACCTCACGCTCCGCAGCACCGCGTGCGGCCGGAACTCCGACCTCACCTGCCGTTTGCCCCTCTACTTCCCCGACGCCTGCCATCCCTGCACCCTACAACACCGTGCAGTCGATTAGCGACCTGATCAACTACACGGGTGACCGCACTGCGCTCAATAACTTTGGTGTTCCGGGAACAAGGGTGTTTCACACCACCGCGGCAGCCTACGGCGCTCCGCCTCCCACCGGAAGCCCCTGGTATTTCAGACAGGCGTCGAATCCTGGAACATCCACCCTGCTCGGCGATGCAGCCAGCAAAGGTCATAAGTTCTTCCTCCTCTCCCTGGGATTGTTTGATATCATTGGCTACGCCAGCAGCGGTGCCGTAGGCAATCCCAACGGTGTCGGCGCAGCCGATATGACCCCGGAAGCAGCATTCAACCCCAGCTACGACGCTAACCTCGGCGCCTTGCTGACGGATCCCGCTGCTAACGGAGTAGTCACCACGATTCCGGACATTACCACGTTGCCTTTCTTCTTTACCGTGGCATACAATGCCATCGAGTTCAAGTCAAGCAACTGCAATGATGCCGCCATCATGGGTGGTCTCAATCAAATTTTTGCCGGCTACAATTCTGCATTGGATGCCATTCTCGCCGGAGCAACAGGACCGATACCTCCCGAGGTTACGGCAGCAAACATTGCCCTGAGAAAAGTGGTCTTTAACTACGGCAAGAACCCCATTCTCATCCAGGATGAGTCGCTCCCCGACCTCACAGCCAATCTCTCTGCAATCAGCCCTCTCTTTGCCCAATATGGCAAGATGCGCCCCGCAACGGCTACTGACTTGATCACCTTGTCGGCCGGCTCGATCCTCGGCACCTGTGCAGACCTCGCCGTTCCTCCGGTAGCACGTCCTACCGGTTGGCCCGCAGCCCTGCCCTGGTTGTTTGGACTGGGAGCACCCCTGTCTGATGGCTACGTGCTGCTTCCGAACGAGATTCTTGATATCCACACGCGCACAAATGCCTTCAATACGAAAATTAAGGCTGCAGCTGACGCCTTCCCGGGTCGGGTGGCTGTCGCTGACCTGAACAAGGCGTATAAGGACCTGGTTGCCGCCAAAGCGTATGTGTCGGATGGCGTGACAATCACACCCTCCTTCGCTCCTCCCGCAGGAATGTTCTCAGAAGATGGTATCCACCCGAACAGCCGTGGTTATGCGTTTACGGCCAACGTGAT
>JAYRXB010000586.1:0-6602 GCA_041917735.1 Cyclobacteriaceae bacterium | reverse complement strand
GCATACACTTCGGGTTCATCCTGAAGCCGGACATAGGTAAAGGGCGGGCCTCCATAGGCCTGTGTGGACGACTGACCAAACCCGCTGCGTCCTACCACCACGTCGGCCTCCAACGAAGTGCCGGCCATAACCTGAACGCGCGTGCCGGTGGAATCGCCCACCTGGAATTCGTCCCACTTCTCCTCACGTTTCGAAGCAACGCGTTCGGGTTTCATTGTTACCAATACCTGGAGCAAGCTCGTCGCGGTACCTTGTTCGAGTCGAAGCGCCTGAGCTCCCTTCATGAGTTTCCAGCCGCCGGAACGAACCAGCCGCACCGGCTGCGAACGGTCTTTGGCTGGCGTAACGATAATCTCGGTGACTTTTGCCGTATCCAGCTCGACGAGTCTTGTCGGCAGGTTTCCTTCCAGGCGCGGTGAACGAAATTTTCGCACCGCCACAAATACCAGAATCAAGCTGAGCAGGATAACTGCCAGCTTCCAGGGATTACTGTTCTTCATAGTTATCACTCATTCGCTTCATTCGAATGGCCCGGTTGCGCTGCATGCGCATGAGGCCGTAGATAATTACCAGCAGGATTGGCAACAGGAAGTTGACGTACTTCAAGATCATCTTGCTGGCGTCTTCCAGTTGTTGAAGTGGCCGCGAAGTGGCGCCTTTGGTTCGGAGGTCAATCAACCCGGTATCATCGGAGAGCCAATCGATGGCATTGACCATGAGGCTTACGTTGTCGGGCTGTAACGAGCGAGCCTGCTCGCGGGGACCGTTGATCGGGAAGTCGCCATCCCCAAGAACAATTAACCGTGCGCCACTGCCCTTGTCCTCCACAATTCCTCCCATGATGATGTTTCGTTCCGGAAAATCCTCCTCGGTCCATTGCTTGTTGATATCGAACATGAACGGCGCCTGTTGGGTGGCCGATCGCTCGGATGAATAAATCAAGGGAGTAAAGCGCTTGGTGGAGTCACCCACAAAACTGACCGGGCTGGCAAACTGCAACAGTACGGTTTCCAGGCCTTCGGTAATCGGGTGACTCGCAAAGCGTCCAACGACGGGCAGGTATGGAAACGAAACTTGTGTTTGGAAATTGAACATGCCCTGTTGCTGTTGTACGGTGACGGCCCCGCACTTGGCGTCAACCACAAACGAAGGTTCCACCGCAACTCCGCGTTGCGCCAGCCAGCCTTCAAGGCCATTGGACATAGCCATCCCATAAGACCGTTGCAGGTCGCCGTTCACGCGGTTCAAGGCCAGCAGCAAGCGGCCTCCCCGAGCCAGGAAGGCATCCAGACGCTGCAGCTGCGACGCCGGAAGGCTATCCAGGGGTCGAATAAGGGCGAGTGTCTGAATGGAGGCGGGAACGTCAAGTGAATCCAGGGATACTTCCTGGGGCTTGTACAAAACGTCGAGCAGTTCCATGGCCTGACCCATCTCAGCCAAAGCCGGTTCCCCATGCCCGGTGACAAATCCCACGACCGGCTTGGACTCCACGGAAATGCGTTTGATGGCGGTGGATAAAGCATACTCCATGGCGGAGCCAGGCTGAACGAAAGGGATGACATCCGACTTCTCCCCGAGGCTAATGGTTGCTCCCAAGAAGGCTTTCTGTTGCTTGACCTGGTCCTTTTCACGAACATTGATCATGACGGGCTGGATGCCACTCTCCAAGGCGAGGCGCTCGGACACTTCGTTGTTATTGGGATTGATAAACTCATAGGCGATCATGCCGTTGGAGCGGCTGGTGTATTCTACCAGCAGGTCCTGAAAATCGCTGCGGGTTTGCGCGATGTGTGGCGGAAGGTCTTTTGAGAAGAAAGCCTTGACCGTCACCGGTTCCTCCAGGTTTTCCAGGATATCCAGGGTTGCCTTACTCAGGGTATATTGGCGGTCGTCGGTAAGGTCCAGCCGCATGTGCACTTCGTTCGCAAGGAAGTTGATTGCCAACACGATGCCGACAACCAGGAGTGTAGTGATGAGCAGTTTCCGTTTCATTGTTCAATTCAGGTTCCTTTTGGTCAATGACATCTCCGCCAGGAAGAGCCCCAGGAAGATGAGGGACAGAAAATAGATTACATCGCGGGTGTCTATCACGCCACGCGACAGGCTTTCGAAGTGATTATTCAGGCTCAGCGTGGCAAACACCTGGGCAACAATTCCCGTGAAGCTGCCCGCCATCACTTCAAAAATGATGTGAAAGAAAAGACCGATGGACAACGCCAGCAGAAAGGCGACAATCTGGTTGTTGGTGAGACTGCTGGCGTAGAGACCGATGCTGATGTATGCACCACTCATCAGGGCAAGACCGGCATAGCCGCAGAAAATCTCTCCTGCATCAATGTCGCCGATGTAGGAAAGCGTTACAACATATGGAAATGTACAGGCGAGGGCGATGAACACGAGCAGCAGGGCAGCCAGGAACTTACCCGTAACCACCTGGCGGTCGGTTACTGCCTTGGTCAGCAACAACTCGAGTGTCCCGGTTTTCTTTTCTTCGGCCAGCAAACGCATGGTCAAAGCAGGTGTGAAGAAAAACAGTGTCCAGTAGGCTATGCTGAAGAAACTTTGAAGCGAAGCCTGTCCCACCATGAAGATGTCCGATCCAAAGAGCCAGGTAAAGAACCCGCTGAATCCGAGGAAGAGGATGAGCAGGATATAGGCAATAAGCGAGTCGAAGTACGACTGCAATTCCTTTTTGGCAATGATCCAGGTAGCGTGCATGATCTAGTTCGTGGTTAGGTTTCTGAATATGTCTTCCAGGCGCGTCTCCAGCGGTGTTAACTCGCTGAGAATCCAGCCTTTGGAAACACAGAGGTGAAAGATCTCACGCTTGGATGACGTGCCCGTGCGACTTTGTACCTCGAGCCGGTTCAGCTCCTTGTCCACTACCTCGACCGTATCGACGGTGGGCATTCTATGAAGGGCATCCATCACCTCGGCCAGCGATGCCTCTTCGATCCGAAGGCGCACCACTTCCTGTCCTGTAGCTTGCTTGCGAAGTGTTTCCGCCGTGCCATTGGCCACTATTTTTCCCTGGTTGATAATCAGGATGCGGTCGCAGGTGGCCTCCACTTCCGGAAGGATGTGGGTACTCAGCACAACCGTCTTTTCCTTGCCCAATTCGCGGATCAGGTTTCGGATCTCCACGATCTGGTTCGGATCCAATCCGGTGGTGGGCTCATCGAGCACCAGGATTTCGGGGTCGTGAATCATGGCTTGCGCCAACCCCACGCGCTGGCGGTAGCCTTTGGAGAGCTCGCCGATTTTCTTGTGCTTCTCCGCATTGAGGCCACAAACGACAATCATTTCACGAAGTCGTTTTTGAATGGCCTCCGCCGTCATCCCCTGTAATGCACCGCAGAAGGTGAGGTAATCCATTACGGGCATATCCAGGTACAACGGATTGTTTTCCGGGAGATAGCCGATATGCCGCTTGAGCTCATCGCCATGGTCCCGCACCGACTTTCCCCCGATGCGCACGTCGCCGTCGCCTATGGCGAGGAAGCCGGTGATCATTTTCATGGTGGTGCTCTTGCCGGCACCGTTGGGACCCAAAAAGCCAAGTACTTCCCCCGGTCTAACGTCGAAGGAGATTGCGTCTACGGCCTTTTGCGTCCCGTAGTTCTTGGAAAGATTCTGAATCTGAATTTCCATAGTTCAAGGGTTGCTGAACAGGGTGCAAAAATAAATTTTCTGAAAAAAAAGTAAAGGGGGAGCGCCTATTTGCGCAGCAGCCATTTGATGGCAAAGATCAGCCCGATCAGCAGGCTCAGGCTGCCAACCACCCAGAACAGGTTTCCCCCGATGACCAGGGCCACCAGGCCACCTGCCCCAAAAATTGCTGCTCTCCGTAAGTCCGGATCCTCCTTTATCAGGACGTCCGGCGGGGTCTCAACTCCGGGTTCGCCGGGTATCACAAGCGGCATATCCGCTGGGAATTTTTTGGCAACCCGGGGCGTTGCCGCAGGTGCTTCCGGGACGGCCGACGCGCTTGCCTGAAACGATGGGAGCGGCGCCATGGACGGCAGGGTAGTCAGGGTCACTGCTTTTTTCATTTCCACGGATGCCTCCGGCTGGGGAAAATAATAGGTGTACCGTGGGGCCGAGCAAGCAGCCGTCAGCAAAGAGATGATCGCGATGAAAACCCTCATGGATGGCGTTTCCCGAACAGGCGTGCGAAGAACCGCTTCTCGAAGTTCCAGAAAAAACTGAATTGCCCGAATAGGAACCCATACAGGAGCAAGAACACGTTGTAAATGGGCAGGATGAGCACATAGTACAGGATCTTGGCCCAGCCGGGCACCTCGGCAGGAGCAAACAGGGCTTGAAGCAGTGGCCGGGCGAGCAACGCTACCGTAGTGCCCGTGCAGGCAAACACCACAAGGATTACCACCACCTGAAAGGTGTTCTTCACCTTCCATCGTTCCTTGAGTTTATCCATCCAGCCTGCCATGGCTGGCAAAAGTACTACTTGTTTCGGAACGGCGCCCACCACACCTGGTCCGGCGGCTGTGCCAGGATGGTCACCGCTTCCTTCCGCACCGGGTGCACAAATGAAAGGCTGCGCGCATGCAACGCAATGCTGCCATCGCCGGTAGCTGAACCGGCGCCATACTTAAGATCACCGTGTATCGGACAACCCATGGCAGAAAGCTGGGCGCGGATCTGGTGCGACCTTCCGGTCACCGGGCGAACTTCGAGCAGATGAACTCCGCCTGCGGAATGAAGGAGGGAGTACTCCAATTCCGAACGAAGCGCTCCCGGCGTTTCCTGGCGGAATACCGTTGTCTTGTTCTTTTTCTCGTCCTTCTGCAGCCAATGAACCAGAGTTCCCGCGGGCGATGCCGGTCTTTTTTCAACGAGCGCCCAATAGATCTTTTCGGTTCTTCGGTCGCGGAAGAGTTCGTTCATTCGCGCCGGGGCTTTTGAAGTCCGGGCGAAAACCACGACGCCACTGACAGGCCGGTCAAGCCGGTGAACCACCCCCAGAAAAACATCGCCAGGTTTCTGATAGGCTGCCTTGATATAATCTTTGGCTTCCTCCACCAGGGGCTTGTCTCCCGTTTCATCACCCTGGACCAATAGCCCCGTGGGCTTGTTGATGGCCAGCAGGTGATTATCCTCGTAGAGCACTTCCAATTTCATCCAATGGGGTTTTACATCCCGGCGCAGTACCCAAATACGACGCGGTTGGAATTCTGTGTACCTTCGCGAAGGTAAAGCATTTGCCCCATGCGGAGCGTTTCCTTTTCGGTTCTCCTTACTATTCTCTTTGTTGCTGTTATCTATCCCGCCGCTGCACAGACACCGGAGGGCGGTGCTCTTGTGGAGAAAATCAAAGCCGTCCTGGCGCAGCAAGAAGGTGACTTTGCCCTGGCCTACAAAGACAGCCAGACTGGCGAGCAGCTATTGCTAAACGAGCGGGAAGTATTTCACGCTGCCAGCACGATGAAAACACCGGTGATGATTGAAGTGTTTCGCAAGGCCTCCCTGGGCCAGTTCAAACTCACCGACAGCATCCGGATCAAGAATGAATTCAAGAGTATTGTGGATGGCAGCCCGTACAGCCTGCATGTCGCTGACGACAGTGAGCCTGAGTTGTATGGCAAGGTCGGGCAGAAGGTTCCCCTGTATGATGTGATGTATCAAATGATCATCGCGAGCAGCAACCTGGCCACCAACCTGATCATCGAATGGGTAGATGCCCGGGACGTTACACATACCATGCGCACGTTGGGTGCCATGGATATCGAAGTCCGCCGGGGCGTGGAAGACTCCAAGGCGTTTGCCAAGGGGTTAAACAACACCGTAACCGCCTTTGACCTGATGATTATCTTCGATCAGATGGCTCGCGGAAAGATCGTCGACGCGCCGACGTGCGACAAAATGATGGCAATTCTGCACGACCAGAAGTTCAATGAGATCATTCCGGCCAAACTGCCTGCTGGCGTGACGGTGGCCCACAAAACCGGCTCCATTCGTGGCGTGCAGCACGATTCAGGCATTGTTGTTCTTCCGGACGGTCGTCGCTATTCGCTGGTTTTGCTGTCCAAGAACCTCCGCAATGAACCGGCGGCCATCGAAGCCATGGCGACGGTATCACGGCTAGTTTACGACTACGCGGTACGTCCGCGTTGATTAATCCTTGAATTCGGATGTGAAGTGGAAGCGGATGTCCGGGAAGTTGTCCTGCACCATCTGGAGCCAGGCCTTTGATTCAGCCATAAATACCAGTTTGTCATCCTTGTCGCGCGCGATGTAGCGCAGTTTGGACTGCACAAACTCATTCAGTTTCCGCTCGTCGGGGCTGCTGATCCAGCAGGCCTTGTAGATCTGTTGCGGGTGAAATTCAACGGTAGCACCGTATTCGTGCAGGAGCCGGAACTGAATTACCTCAAACTGCAGGGCCCCGACAGTTCCGATGACTTTCCGTTTACCCACATCGAAGGTGAAGAGCTGGGCAACACCTTCTTCCATGAGCTGGAGGAGTCCCTTCTCGAGCTGCTTGCTCTTCATGGCATCCTTGTTGACAACCTCCTTGAATATCTCCGGCGAAAAACTGGGGATGCCGGTATAGGTAAGCTTCTCCCCTTCCGTGAGGGTGT
>JAYRXB010000585.1:0-4192 GCA_041917735.1 Cyclobacteriaceae bacterium | reverse complement strand
TTCAGCACGGTGAATCTCAACTCCCTGCACATCGATATTTACTTCCTCGTAATCCCCCGGCGAATCCGTCAGGCGCACCTCCAGGTAGCTCCGGCTTTCATCGGTACTGCAACCCATCCATACTGCAGCCGCAACTAAAAATCCAATCACACCCCTCATAAATCAGTATTTATCGTTCGGTTAAACCAATCCACATATTTAAATCCGCCACAAAGTTAATAGGTATAGGCTTATGCATTAGTCAGGAACACCACCAAATAGTAACTCGGCGAAAATAGTGGGACCCTATCGGCTGGTCGACTTTACAGATTCAACGATGTCCGCGATATACCGCAGCGCTGGCGGGTGTAACTCTATACCGTGGCCTACCTGCTCAAAAACCCGGGTATCCCGTAGCCGGGGAAGAAGCCTTCGGGCATTTTCTGCTGACTTTTCATAAGGGAAAAGCAAGTCTCGGTCGCCAAGGGCCAGGTAGACATCCACGGGGCACGTCCTCAACGCTTCATTCATGAAGTTGGGCTTCGGGGTGTTGTCCCGGTAACGCGTTAATGCAAAGACCTCGTAATCCACCAACAACGACTCGGCTTCCACCGAAAGCTTATGGTTGGGCTTGCAGAGAATGGCCGCATCAAGAAACTTCCTCACGTTGGCCGGTGTAGGTGAAAAAATCGGCAGCAGGTTGTAGTAGAGATTCTTCCACGAAAGGGAAAAAGGTTGCAGGCACCCGGGATTCAAGAGAACGGCAGCCTTTACCCGATCGGGACTTTGTGCGGCCAGCTTCATACAAATCAGTCCGCCAAACGAAGCACCGGCAACAAACGTCGTGGCCAACCCCAGGCCATCAAGCAGTTCCGTCGCCCAACGCCCATAGCCTTCACCCTTGATATCGGGTGTAATTCCATCGCTCAGGTTGGGCAAGCCATTGGTCTCTACCAGGAATACCCGCATATCGCCCATCGCGTCGAGGCCCCGGTCCAAGTCCCAAAACAACGCGGTGGTCCGGGCCCCCGGGAAAATAACAAGTGACTCCTTCGCTTCGCTTGCGTGATGAAGTGCATACACTTGTGTCTTGCCGAGGGATGTATCAACCGACAGCCGGGAATAGGTTCGTCGGTTCAATCCCTCCAGCTTCTCTACCCAGGACTCGAACCAGCGACGATCAGCATCAGGATCCTTAAATGCGGAGGCAAACTGCTTCATGCTCATTTCTTGTTCTCCAATAAGAAGCTCAACTGGCGGGTGAGGTTTTTCCGGCTGAAAGCCGTCGCGGCATCGTGCGACTCGGACTTGCCGTCCTTCCATTTTGTCAACTGCAACGCCAGGTGCCCCTGGATAGCGTTGGAATCCGTACGCCCCACCATCGCACCGGCGCCCGTCGAACGCAAGATCGCTGCGGCGTCGCCATCCACGGGACCGATACCCAAAATGAAGTTTCCACTCGCGAGGTATTCGAAGAATTTTCCCGGCAAGTTGCCCGGCGCCAGCGCCGTATGGGCCAGGATCAGGAGCTGGAGGTCAGTCTCACCATAGAGTTTCAACAATTCAGCATGAGGTACCGGCTCACGAAACCGGGTCACCGACGCCAGCAGGGGTTGCCCTTCCACCCAATTGCGAAATGCCGTGTTGACAGATCCCACATACTCTACCTGGACGATTGACGACCAGTCCTTTCTTTCATCCATTAACGCTTGCAGGGCACTCATGAATGGCCGGGGGTCTCGCAACTCGTCGACCATACCGATATGCCGGATGGTGAATTTTTGCGTTCGCCTTCGTTCGATGCCACGAAAGTCTTCCTCATCAAAACCATTGGTAATCAACGAGACTTTGCGGCCACCCAGCAACTCAAACCGGCGGACATGGTACGGGGCTATCGTGATTACCTCATCGGCTTGCTGCAAAACCTTTCGCTCCAGCCGCTGATGCTTCTTCCGTGCCCAACCCGTAAGTGACAGCGTATCCAGGAGATCCCATTCACTCCAGGGATCCCGCAAGTCCACCACCCATCGCAGGCCAGGGTTCATCGTTTTCAGTTTCATCCCGATCAGGTGCATGCTGTGCGGAGGACCGGTCGTCACCATCGTTCGGATGTTGTTCGACTTTATAAAATCGGACAAGAATTGCACCGAAGGGCGTACCCAGAATATACGTGCATCGGGAATGAAAATATTGCCACGAAGCCAGGAGGCAACACGCTGCCACCATGTTTTGCGCCCCGTGGTAATGAAATCAGTTTGCCTGACCGGTTTGCCCGCGATCGCGGCAGCCTTGCGAAACAGGTGGTAAGGCTCCCAGATCGGGAGTCGCAGGACCTCCGCTTCCGGGGGCACATCGCTCAGCAAACTATCATCCCGAATCTCAAAAGACGGGTTCTCCGGGGTAAACACAAATGGCTGCCACCCGCAGGAAGGCAAGTACTTCACAAACTTGAGCCAGCGTTGGACTCCACTTCCACCGGACGGAGGCCAATAGTAGGTCACAATAAGGACCTTCTTCATCCCATCAGTCGCCAATCCGCTGCTTGTCGGGCGCTCATCCTTGCTTACCGTGGAAGAAGACATGCGGTGAAGGTAATAATTGGTGGATTAATGACGTATGGGCTTGCCAGCCGTATTCACCAACGATCCACCCTGGTAGGCCAACTTCCCATTTACATATACCCGTTCTATGCCCTGGGAAAATTGGTTGGGATTTGAAACTGTAGCCGCACCATCTACAGTTGCCGGATCAAACACGGTAAGGTCAGCCCAGGCGCCAGTAGAAAGTGTTGCCCGATGCTGCAGTACCGGTCGCAGCAATGTCCGCGGACCCTCAGTCATTTTAGCCAGGATGTCCTCCAGGGGCAAGCCGATGCGTTGGCCGTGACGGAGCGCGGTCGCAAAACACCCGGCGCCCCGCGGGTGAGAGTTGGCATTGGCTGCCGATTCGATGCCTCCATCGGAGCCGATGTAGCAAAAGGACTCCCGCAAGGCCAGGTCAACCGTACGATCCAGCGGCATGGTTCCTTCCGGCACAGCCACGAGACGCTTCTCGGCCCGGTAGCGTTCAAAGGTTGCCTTGGTAAGTCGCTCCCCGGTTCCAACCAGTTGAAGGTCGCCGTACGAAAGTCCATAGCGCTCACGCCAGCCTTCATCGAATCGCGTAGAATGCAGGTAAGTGGCCCAGTACGAGTAGGGATAGACGCAGCACGTTATCTCCTGGCCTGCTGACCTGGCCTGACGAATTTTCTCGAGCGCAGCTTCCATATGAAAGGTGCCTCCGGTGGAGTGCAGGTGTGCGATGTGAACGCGTGCGCCACTCTCGCGCGACAACCGGATGGCTTCATCAACACCTTCGAGTTCCTGGGGTTCCGACGAATAGCGAAGATGAAGAAAAAGCGGGCGGTCATATTGGCGCGCAAGTCGGGCATATCCCAGCACCTCCTCATACGGCGTTGGCTGGTACTCAATGCTGTGGGACACACCCAGCGCTCCCTCATCGAGGCAGCGCGCCACATGGCGTAGCCGATCCGCCAGACGGGTTGAGGCATAGCGCACCCGCATGACCGCCGTGGACACACCGTAGTTCACATAGTGCGGCCGCGGATCAAATGACCGGTAGTAGCCCGCGGTGTCGGACGATCCCCCGTGCATTTGCAGCGCCGTGGTTACCCCATCGCTGATTTTGTATTTCTCTACGATCGAATAGGTGCGCGGTGGGTTCGCGGTATTGTCGCTCAGGATATCGACGAAGCCGGGCGAGATAACCTTTCCAGCGAGCTGCACTACTTCGTCGGCCTCCAGTGTACCCGGTCCAGCAAGAACCATTTTGCCACTTCGGTCAATACCGATATCGGCTTGTTTCCAGGCACCATCTACAAAGCACCGGCCGCCACGCAACACGACGGCCAGCCTGCCTTGGGCAAACCCAAGTCCTGACGCTGCCAGGGCCAATACCGCAGACTGCTGAAGGAATGTTCTGCGTCTCATGCTGAATGGGTATTGCCTCCTTCGGCGTGTGCTACAATCGCCTCCAGCTGATCGGGGCGAAACCATTTTACTTCCGGGTCGCGGCGAAACCAGGTAAGCTGTCGTTTGGCATACCGCCGTGAATTTCGCTTCAGCAACCGAACGGCCTCCTCCCGATCATAGCCACCTTCGAGGAAGCCAAAGATCTCCTGGTAGCCGACGGTCTGCAGCGCGGGCAGGTGCCG
>JAYRXB010000584.1:0-4742 GCA_041917735.1 Cyclobacteriaceae bacterium | reverse complement strand
TTCTTGGTGCTGGAACGGCTGCTGTCCATGGCATGCGTTCCGATGAGTTTCAGGGTGCCGTCGAATTTTCCATTGAATACAAGATTGCCTTCCAGTTGACGGATCGTGCTAGCGGGAAAAAGGCGGTCAAGATCCTCCAGTCGCATCGCCGCGGTGAGCCGATAGTGAAGGTGTGGATCCAGCAGGTTCGTAATCATCACCTCGCCGTCTATGCCTCCACCGGGAATCTTGCCGCGGATGCTCCGGAATTCGAGGTAACTGCGCGAATAATCGTTGGGAGGACCGGACTCGCATCGCCCCTGAATGCCAATGTCTTCAAAGCGTTCGTCGCGCCCGGAAAGCCGGAACGACAACCCGGAAAGATCAAACGAAATATCGAAGACCGGCTTTTTGTCAGTTGGCTTAAACCCCAAGAACTGAAGCGGCCCATCCATGGTGGCGGTCAGTGTGGCCTGGCCTTTCAGGTCGCTGACGCGTTCAATTTGAAATACGTTATCGTATCCTTCCAGGTTCAACTTGCTTTGGACCTTGCACCGCACGTAGGGTCGCAGCAGGTTGGAAACAAAAAAGTCGCCCCGTATGAATCCGCCGGGGACTTCACCCCGCAGGTTACGGACCTCAAGTTGCGCTTGCGAGAAATCGGGAGCGGCGCCCGACGCGATGCGACCCTCGAAGCCGAGTCCCTTGAAAGCACCCAGGTTACCGGGAAGTTGGAACGACAGTTTGGAAACACCGAAGACTATGTCGAATTGCGGGTGTTGTTCGGCGAGGCTGCCGAAGATCTTTCCACGAAGAAAGAGATCGCCGCTTTTCAGAAAGTCGCGGTTGCCGGGGAGTGCCTTCTTGTTCAGCAATTTGGACAGTAGGGGCAGATCATTGGAAGACCCGTCAACCGTCAGGTCGAGTGTGCGTCCCTTTCGGTGGTTGTAGAATCCCTGCACGGAGATGGTAAAGACGTCCAGCACCACGGATGCTTCGTTTACTTCGAGCTGCCCGCTGGCCGGATGATAGGTAGTGGAAGCGTTCAGGGCAATGGGCCCGGAAGGCAGGGAGGCCCGGTTCAGCCTGATCGCCTCGGCGACGATGTCGGCACGAAGCTTAGCCTTCATGACGGAGTCTCCTTTATCGGCAGACACGGTGAGGGACTTTACCAACCAGCGCTGGGGTGGTTGCTTGCCGTGCGCCTTCCACGAAAACCGGATGTTGGTCAGCACAATTTCGTTGAGATTCACCTGGGCCGCTTCCGGAGGCGCGGCAGGGTTTGGCTTGGGCGAAGGAGCTACAGGCTTGGATGCCGGAGCTTTTCGCGGGGCCGTGGATTTGACCGAAGGCTTTGCTTTCACGGGTGGCCGAAGAGCCCGGTCAATGTTGAGGACGCCCTTCGCATCTTCTGCGAGCGCCACCTCGCCGTTCTCCAGCGCGACTTCTGACACGATCACCTCACCCCGGATCAGGGGCAACAGGCGAATCGAAAGAAAGAGTTTGTCGATGGTGAAGATGGGCGCCGTGTCGGGTGTCCGAAGGCTGTCGGCCAATTCGTGGTACACGAGGCTGTCAACTTCCAGGGTGAGGTTGGGAAAATTTTGCAGTACACGCAGGTCCAAAGAGCCCACCGTCAAGTGCCCCGATTGATTCTTGAGCAGGAATGATTCGAGTTTGGACAGGATGAGTTCATTGCGCCGATCAAATACCATCCAGGCAAGTGCAGAAAAAATCACCGCCACCGCGAAGGCGGCAACCCCTGCCCATCGAAGGGCCTTGCGAAGCGTGAGGCGTTTGATCATCCTGTAAATATCGTCATCAATAGGTTGTGGTTCGGATAGCACAGAAGCGGCTACCCGGCTCGTCTACGCCCCGGTTTGACCTTGGGATGACTGGCTATACGCTGAACTTTTTCCATATATTAAAACATTAATTCAGAACCGTGATGACCAGAGACGAACAACTAGCGTTTTGCAAACGGTGTACGAACAGGCACCTGGATCCTCAACAAGGGCTGGTTTGCAAGTTAACAGGAAGAGTTGCAGATTTTGAGACTACCTGCCCTTCGTTTGCGGTAGATCCTACTGTGCCGGTGAGTGCACCAACTGAACAAGCACCCGTACAATTTACGGCGGCCGATCTGCCGGAGGATGCTCGCGAGGTCATGCGGGGCCACCAGGACCTACCGTATGCCATCATAGGAGGTATTTCGGCTGCCATCGTGGGCGGTATGATTTGGGGTGTGATCACCTATTTCACGCACTATCAGATTGGCTATATGGCATTGGCCGTGGGCTTGCTGGTGGGATTTGCCGTACGATATTTTGGTGCAGGTATTGATTTGGTGTATGGCGTCGTTGGGGCAACGTGTGCAGTGCTTGGCTGTGCGCTGGGTAACTTGTTCAGCCAGATTGCATTTATCGCGGAGGCGGAGAGCATGGGTTACTTCGAAGTAATTCCGTACCTCAATCTTTCGGTGATCGGAACGATTTTCACCGAATCATTTTCTCCAATGGATGTGGTCTTCTATGGAATTGCCGGGTACGAAGGCTATAAGTTCGCCTTTCGTCCTGTAACCGACGAGCTTCGCGAACTGGCCCGAAAAGGTGAGGTTCCGCCAATTGCCTATGCCAACCTCCGATTCCCGTTGGTGGCTGTTCTTTTTGTCATCCTCTCGGTTGTCGCCGTGTTTGTGTTTAAGGGTGGTGCCGGCGTACGTACGGTCAAGTATGAATCGGGGGCCAAGCACTACGAAGGTGAAGTGATTAATGGATTGGAGCAGGGCCCGTGGACGTTTTGGTGGGAGAATGGCCAACTCCAGCAAAAGGGCTTCTTCCGCGACGGCAAGCTCGACAGCGTGTGGGAGTACTTCACAACGGAAGGAGTTCGGTATCGGAGCGGGACGTTCCGGAGCAACTTGCAGGACGGTATCTGGCAGGACTATCATCCGAATGGGAAGGTTAGCGCGACCGGGAGTTACCGGTTGGGTCGACAGCACGGCCCCTGGATCAGCTACTATGAAGATGGTACGGTCAGTCAGCGTGGCTATTATACGCTGGACATGATGGATAGTCTATGGGAAGTATATGGAACCGACGGCACCTTGCGATCCAAAGGATCCTACCAGAACGGACAACCCATCGGGGCATGGTCGTATTGGTACGAGGGTGGAAAACCAAGCCTGGAGGCATCGTATGATGAGAGAGGATACATGCGAATTCAGAATTCGTGGCAAAGTGACGGGAAACAGGAAGTCAAGAATGGTAATGGGGTGTATACGGCGGTCTACGAGTTGGGAGGGATCCAGGAAACGGGCTCGGTGGCCAACCAGGAACGGGTAGGGCTTTGGAAGAATTTCTTCATGGGTGGTAAGCTCGCTCAGGTATTGGAGTATCAGGATGGATTGGGCTTCATTCGAAATTCGTGGTCACCCGACGGAACGCAGCTTGTTAAGGACGGAGTTGGCACCCACCGGGTCTATGTCGGCGACAGCCTGGTTATCGAAGAAGGAAAGGTGGTCAACGGGCTGCGCGAAGGCCCTTGGGTCAATTTTTCATTTACCGGGAATGCCGCCCGTAAATGCACCTATATCAAGGGCAACCTGGAGGGACCTGAAACGGGCTACTTTGACGACGGAACAATTGCGGCGGAAGGACAACGAAAGAATAATCTCCAGGACGGAGCGTGGAAGTGGTATCATGCCAATGGCCAGCTGGAAACTTCCGTGCTATTTGACAACGGCAAAAAGACCGGCGACCAGGTGTTCTATGACGAAGATGGAGAGATTGTGAAAACGGAAGTCTATTCCGGAGGCAAGCTCGTGGATGTGAAAATCAACTAGCGTTTGGCGGCGCTAACCGTGAGTCGTATCCCCTCCGGACGAAGTGTGATCAGTGGCCTCATGCGCGGAACTGAAGTGGTCGGATGAAGTTCAAACCGACGGACGAACGTTTTCAAGAACAACGCCATCTCCGCCATAGCGAAGTTGTTGCCGATGCACAGGCGGGGCCCTCCACCAAAGGGAAAGAAAACTTTACCAGTCTCCTTTCCTTTCATGAACCGTTCGGGCCGGAACGAAAGGGGCTCCTCCCAATACGTGTTGCTCCGGTGCAGTCCAAAGTAGAAAAGCGCGAGAATCGTGCCTCCCGGGTAGTGGTAACCATTAAATGTATCATCCTCCAGCGAAACACGGTCGCTCACCCAGGCCGGCGGATACAGCCGCATGCTTTCGTTGATCACCGCCTGCAGCCCTGGATGTGAAACTGTCTCTTCGGTAGAAAGTGAAGCGGTTTCCGTCCGCAGGTTTTCCAGGGCGTCACGGTGCGTGGCGAGCAGGTACAAGGTCCAGGCCAGCGTATTGCCCGTGGTTTCATGGCCAGCAATAAAGAGGATGACGATTTCATCCAGGATCTGCTCTTCGGTCATGCCTTCGCCGGTATCCTCATAACGGGCATCCAGCAGCATGTCCAGCAGGTCGTTGTAGCGGCGCCCCGATGCCTGTCGTTCGCGCACGACGCCGCGGAGGATTTCCCGTACCCGCTCGGCCTTGCGGTGGTTGGAAGCCACCCGCCCCGACAATTCAAACCACCAGCTGTTGTACGGCTGACGGATGTCCGTGATGACAAATTCCTGGATCTCGCTGATGAAGCGACTGAGTTCGGCAATGGTAGAAGCGGGAAGATCGACGGCAAAGAGTGTGTTGACCACCACATCAAAAGCGAGGCGGTTCATCAACGGGTAGATATCCACCTGTTCACCTT
>JAYRXB010000583.1:0-8407 GCA_041917735.1 Cyclobacteriaceae bacterium | reverse complement strand
TTTTCACCGGGGATGGAGAACGGCTAACGATCACTACCGGATCAGCAATTATTGCTGGGGCAACCTGCTGACCGGCCTGAAGAATTATATAGAAAAGGGAATTGTTGTACCCTTTAACGATCGGAACTAAGAACACATCGCACACATAATTATGATCAAACACTCTCTGGGCTTTGTTTTCGGGCTGCTTGTTTCCATGGGTTGTCTCGGACAGGAAAAAGGCGGCGTTACTCCGACAGACTATGTGGTGGTTACGGGAGATGTAGAAAAGGAAATTACGCTTCATGCCGCTCAACTTTCAGCCATGCCGGCCATCACCCTGGGTGATGTAGCTATCACCAATCACGCTGGTGAACCTCGAGGAACTGCAAAAGGACTCAAGGGAGTACGATTAACCGATGCGCTTTCCGGTTTACAAATCAAGTCAGAGTCCCCCAAAGCCCTGAGCGAGTTCTATTTCATACTCATTGCATCTGACGGATATACCGTCGTCTTCTCCTGGAATGAACTGTTTAATTCGCCGACAGGGAACAGTTGCTATTTGATCACCGAAAAGGAAGGGAAAGGTCTGGAGGAAATGTCAGATCGTATCCTAGCCCTGACTCCTTCTGACCTTAGAACCGGAAGAAGGCACGTTAAGGGACTGCAGCAGATTGTAGTGTCGCGCGCCAAGACACCCGCAAAGTAGGAAACTCATGCCGGAGGCACTAAACCAGGGCAAAGAGCCGGTACCCGAACCGGAATCGAAGGTATTGATGGAGCTGCTGCGCGAAGCCAGTGGCATTGAACGCGGTCTGATCCGTACATTCCTGGATCTGAGAAGCAAGCCCAGGGAAGTACTTGAAGGCTACAAGGCCGGAGATCGCAGGTATGTCGGTCCATTCCGGCTGTTGCTTGCATCGCTGTCGTTGTGGATACTCATCAACGGCTTTCTCATCGATTGGTATGCGCTATGGAAAGAGATGATGATGGGAATTCTGGACGGAGAGGCCTGGTTGATAGCCTGGCTCAAGGGCGGTGACGATGTGGCACGCGAGGAAACCATGAAGAAACTCGCGGAAAAGGCAGGCCCCCTCCTCGATATCTACTGTCGCTTTGCCGGCGATTTGTTTTCCAAGTGGTATGTGCCGTATTCCCTGGCAGGAATCGTACTGGGTAGTATTCACTTCACCCGGCGGCAGACCGAGAAAGTCGTTTCCTTGCGCGATACCCTGTACATTCTTTCCTATTCGGTCGGCGCGAACATCCCATTCTTCCTGGTTGTATCGCTCGTCTTCTGGCTTAACCTGTGGGCCGCCCTGGCGGCTTGCCTGGTTATCCTGGTTCTCAACCTGTCAGGCAACGCGCACCTGATTTCATTTGCACCCGTAAGGAATTTTCTTCCCGTAGAAGAAGGAAAGGCCTTCGAAAAGAAACTGATGCGCTCCGTCTTCGTGGTGGTTTCGGTGGGGCTTGTCATCCTCATCGGGCTCTACATGGGGTATTATACTTTGTTCTAGTTTTGCGTCAAACTATGGGTATGGAAAAGAATTCGCTACTGACCTCCATAGTACGGGTGGTGGTGTCGGTGGAGTACTCCATTGAATAGGCTGGAAAGGCCTCCTTTCAAAAAATGTCAGGAATTCCGTACTGGGCTGAATGCCCCTTTCAAGCAACTGGCCATTTAAATTGCCGGGAAAGAAAAATTCATGGAACCTGATGATGAAAGAATGGATGCAAAATCTCTTCCTCTCTACAAGAAAGGTAAAGAAATCTATGAAGTCGTGCGCCACATCGGAGCGCTTATCCCGGAAGACAACGAGTACCTCCAGGATGTAAAGGCACAAATGCTTGGGGATGCAGCCTTGCTTACTGTCAAGATCGCGGGTGCGGAAGGAGGCGGACTTTACGACATCAGGATGGAGGCCGCCGCCATCATTCGAAAAGCAGCTCGGGACCTGATGATCACCAATCATTCCCTGGAGATGTTCGGATTCAAAGAGGTACAATACTTCCAAATTGTCCGAGACCTCATCGAAGAGTACCGACTTCTCTTTATCGATTGGGTAGCCGGTTTCGACAAATGGGACTATGTGATCGACCGGTGGGGGCTCTTTAATCCGCCGGGCGTAGGTCCGTTTGACAAAGATCCGGATGATGATATCCCATTCAACTCGGATGACTCTCTTAACAACCCCGATTAACGTCGATCAGGCGATATCCGCAAGTCAATCACTACAGGAAAATGATCTGAAGCATAACGACCATCGCGTGACTCCACAATTAACCGATAGTCGGCTACAGAAATCACCCGACTTACAAAAATGTGATCAATCAAATCTTCAGCAAACTTTGAAGAATTAAACGCGTTATAGCTGCCCTTCTGTGGTATGCTGACATGGTCCGCGATCAATCTGGCATCGGACAGCTCCCTCTTCAGAATTTCCACAGGGAGACTTTCGGGCGTTGCGTTGAAGTCACCCATAAGCACTATCGGTTGGCTGATCACATAATCCGGCGCATTCGTATCAACTCTTACCAACTCAAGGATCTTCTTCCTCAGCAACTCGGCACTTTTTTGCCTCGCCAAAACCCCTACGTGGTCAAAGTGGGTATTCAAAACAAGCCAGGACTGTTGCGTGATCTTGTCTCTAAGTCTAACAAACGTACAGATACGCCGTATCGCCGCGTCCCAACCCTTCGACATCTTTTCGGGAGTCTCGGAGAGCCAAAAGGTTCCTGACTCCGTCATCTCAAAGCGATCCATCCGGAAGAAGATGGTGGCGGACTCGCCTGTTCCGTTTTCGTCCCTACCCTTTCCCGCGTGGCCATACGCGGGAAATTGCGAAACCAGGTACTCCACCTGTGCAGGCAAGCTTTCCTGGACACCGAGGATATCCGGATCAGCCGTGCGCACCTGCGCAACCAGGAAGTCCCTCCGGTTTGACCACGCATTTGGTCCGTCTGCCGGGTTGTCGTAGCGGATGTTGTACGACATGACGCGGAGGGACTGTGCCGAAGTGTTCATCAGGAAAAGGCTCAGGAGCAGGCCAGGGAGGATGCGGAGCATACCACGAATATAGATAAGGCAGGTTCTCCCGGGCAGATCAGGAAAGGCACTTTTAACTATATTTGCACCCTCCCCGGGGGCCGCCCGGGTATTTTCGCATCATGGCTCCGTATTTCAATGGATAGAATTTCAGATTCCGATTCTGAAGATGCAGGTTCGATTCCTGCCGGGGCTACTAATTAAACTGAATTTGTCGGGGCGATTCTGAAGATGCCCGACGACCGACCGATTCATTGCAGGATAACCTTCATAAAGGTCGTTCGGGCGGGCAGGTTCCCTGCCCGACTGTCCAAACTCATCGTCATTTCACTACCTCTCCTATCGCGCAGGCAGGGACGCGGGAGCTGCTTCTTAAGACCTGTTAGAAGATGCTATTTTGCCTATCTTCGCTTGACTGATGTGCATTGTTCAGGAATTCCTCACCCATGCTATTGAAGGAACTCTAGATCAGACACAAGCTTGATGTTTCGACTTGACCTTAACACTCGATAGCCCTCATGAGGTTCTTTGTTCTGCATTACCGCAATCAACTTCGAAACGGACTAATTCTGCTGGCGACCGTGCAAATGCTTTCCAGTTGTGCACCCCAGCAATTGCCACAGGACATTTCGAGGCAGCGAAGCGTGACACTTCCTGTTCGGGTAGATTCCATAATTTTTGTTGACCGAAGGCCCGACACCCTTACAGCTAGAATGAACCTTCCTGCAATTTCAACAAAACAGCGAGAATGGATTGTAAAGCCCGGCTTGTCCCCTAGTTTGCACAATGAAATTGTGGAGATGATTAAGACCGCAAGCAATCCTCTTGGTCCCCCATGCACTATAACAGTCCACATAGTGGATGGGTATTACAAAATAATTGGAAATGCCACTCAGGTTCAGGAGCACACCCGATTTGAATCCGAACTCGAATTTGAATTCAGTGGCGGTGGATTCAAAACATCTGCGGCTGCGTACGATAATCTTGTAGGCATATATAATGCAAAGGAGGATCATGTGCGAGCCATGTATCGTATAACGGCACGCAACAGCATTTTCACCGCGTTGACATATGCAAGGAACGCACTAACAAAACAGTGAATTAGACATTAAGCATTTGCATTAACCGTCTGTCTAATGCAAGCCGAAGGATATCCGAAGGCGTGTGAAAGCTATGTCAGCCTTTCTATTTCAAGCACCCCTGACTCCACCACTTCTGGTCACAACCTAGTTCCACCCCCTCAAATCGATTACCTGACATAGATCAGACCACCCCCTGACCGCGCTCATTTTGCCACAACTGCCCGCCTCCTAGGTTGCTTGTACTGATCGGAAAGCGCGAATACACACCCTTCGCGGGTCAGTCGACACGTACTTTCTGCGCCATGAGTGCCCACATCCTCGTTATCGAAGATAATCCCGAGATGTCGGAGAACATCTCCAGCATCCTCCAACTTGCCCAATACCGTGTCACCAGCGCCCCCAACGGCAAAGAAGGGGTAAAGCTGGCCAACCAGCTCCGGCCCGACCTGATCCTCTGCGACATCATGATGCCCGAACTGGACGGCTACGGCGTGCTCCACATCTTGCATGCTGAACCCGAGACGGCCACCATCCCTTTTGTGTTCATCACCGCCAAGGCCGACAAAAAGGATCTCCGCCAGGGTATGAACCTCGGCGCCGACGATTACCTGACCAAACCCTTCGAAAGCACCGACCTGCTCAAAATGGTCGAGATTCGACTCAAGAAGAAGTCCATGATGGAGTCGCAAGCCAATACACCCGAACAGGTCAGCGAATTCTTCAGCAAGACCCGTGAAATCAAGGACTTCCAGAAGTTGTCCGAAAACCGACCCGTCCGCAACTTCCGCAAGAAGGACATCATCTTCATGGAAGGCCAGATGCCCAACGATCTCTATTTTATCGAAAAAGGAAAAGTCAAAACCTACAAAGTCAACGAGGAAGGCAAAGAGCTCATTACCGGCATCTACAAGGAAGGAGATTTCCTGGGGTACCTGCCCCTCCTGGAAGAAACGGCCAGCCACGAAAGCGCCGAGGCCTTGGAGCCATCCCGGATCATGCTCATACCCAAAGGCGACTTTCTCAAACTCGTCTACAACAGCAAGGATGTGGCCCACAAGTTTATCAAGATGCTCTCCAACAACCTGGAAGAAGTGGAGACACGCCTGGTCAACATCGCCTATCAATCCGTACGCCAGCGTGTAGCCGGCGCCCTGATCAACATCGCCAAACAGTTCAACGCTACCAATAAAGACGAACTCATCACCGTTTCACGGCGCGACATCGCCAACATCGTTGGCACTGCCACCGAGTCGCTGAACCGGACGCTTTCCGACTTCAAAGACGAAGGCCTGATCGAAATCCAGCACGAGGGCCTTCGCATCCGCAACAAAGTCGGATTGGAGAAGTTGATGAGAACGTGAATCTGTAATCTGTATTCCGCAAAAAAGCAAAAGGGCAAGGAACCGTAGTAGTCTTGCCCTTTCCGATGCTGTGCCCTACCTGCTTTTTGGGGCCTTCAGGCTGCCAGCGATCATTTTATCGGCTTACCCCTTTCCTTGGTCCTGGAGGCAATTTTTGTTTTGCTTTTCGACTCTCGGCAGTTTCCATGCAGGCATGTATTCTGACCTGTCTACCAGACCGGACCAGCGGTTAACGATAACGATATAAAGGTAATCGAACCGGATGCTGAAGGCGATGATCTTTGTCATCCGGCCGGAAAATCCTCGTTCTCGCTCCGGTTAGGCCCTCCGGCCTGGGCTCCAGGTCGACTTTTCGCCACACCCTGACAATTATCAGTTGCGCCGTTTTGGCAACCCCCTACTTTAGCCGTCATCCACCCCTGTCATGCCGCTACACACGAAGAAAAAACTGGCATCATTCAAGCCCCCTGACCCAACTGCCTTGCGCTCAGCGGTACGTGCCTACAAGGGCCTGTTGGATGCCTTGTTTGAAACCGAGGAGGTTGGCATTGCCCTGGTAGACGAAGCCGGCAACTTTGTTCGGATTAACAAGGGGCTTAGCCGCCTCCTCGGATACCCCAGCGAGGTTCTCGTGGGTCAACCGTTCTCCAAAATCATTGAGTTCCGCCGTCCGCGCAAAGTTGCACGTCGTCAAACGCTTGACTCCGGAGAGTACAGAATCGTGTCCCGTAACGGCCAGATCACGGATGATATCATCGACAATCCCAAGCACCCCGACGCGAACGGAAAACCCTGTACCAACAAGACCATTCGAACCATCAGTCGCGAAAAGGAGCTGAGCGAAATGGTGCAGAGCGCTTCCAGTTCCCTGAATATCGGGAGCATCGAGTACAATCAGATTACCCGTGAAATCACGTGGACGGAAGCAACCGCAAGAATCCTGGAAGTATCTCCGCGAACAAAACCCACGTTGGCCATGCTCGGCCGGCACGTCGGTTTCCGTGACCGCGTCAAAATTCAGTCGGCGGTAAACCAGCTCCAGTCCACGCACTCCGATGTGGAAGTTGAGTTCACCCTTCAAACGCGTTCCCGCAAGACCCGGTGGATCCACCTGCGTATGCATCCCATCCTGGTCAAGCGAAAGCTGGCCGGGATCCGCGGCACGGTACTCGACATTACCCGAAGCCGGCTGGCAGCCCTCGAAATCGAACGCCTTTCCTGGGTTGCGCGGCATACGCGCAGTGTCGTCATCATCGCCGACAAGCATGACCGGATCGAGTGGGTAAACGACAGCTTTACCCGGCTTACCGGGTATGACCTGGACGCTGTGCGCGGAAAAGTTCCGGGGTTGCTGCTTCGCGGACCCCTGACCGATAAGAAGGAGCTCCGGCGAATCATGGACCATGTTCGCGACTCAAAACCCGTCAACGGCATCCTGCAACTCTATACAAAAGACGAAAAACCCATCTGGTTCAACCTGGATATCGCACCCATTCACCTGGAGGATGAGCCCCACTACTTCGTGGGCATCCTCACCGACCTCACCGAACTCATGCGTGCGCAGGAATTTCAAAAAAGCCAGGAGGCACTCGAACAACGACAGACATTGCTGCAAGCCATTGCCAGCAATTTCCCGGATGGCATTATCGGTGTCATCAACAAGAACCTGCAGTACGTCTTCGTGGGTGGAAGCGAGATTCAGAAACTGGGGCACAGCACCCACGACTGGGTCGGGCACGCCCTCTTCGACAAGGTTTCCCCGGAGGCGAATGCCTTTGCCGCACCCTACCTCAACCGCGTCTTCCAGGGCGAATCCGTTCAATTCGAAACACACATCAAGAACAACGCCTACGTTGTATCGGCCGTACCGATGGCTGCTGAAGGTAAATACATCACCCGGGCCCTGGTGGTCATCCAAAACATCACGGAACGCAAGCAGGCTGAAGAGGAAACTGTTCGGGCGCTGACTAAACAACGCGAACTGAATGAGCTCAAGTCAAAATTCGTAACCATCGCGTCCCACGAGTTCCGGACGCCGCTGGGAACTATTCTTTCTTCAGCCGACCTGGCCTATCAATACCATAGGCTGGGCGATGAGGAGAACACGGCCAAGCACATCAACCGCGTGAAATCGTCCGTCAAGCTGCTTACCGAGATCCTTAACGAATTCTTGCAGCTGGGAAAAATCGAAGAAGGGGCCTTTCAGCCGTCCCCGACGGAGTTTATGCTCTCGGAATGCTGCGAGGCGCTGGTCGAAGAGATGAATACCATCAAGAAGCAGGGGCAAGAGATCCTCTACCACCAGGAAGGACGAGAAGACCAGGTTGTACTGGATCGCCAGCACACCCGTAACATCCTCGTTAACCTCCTCTCCAACGCGATCAAGTATTCTCCAACCGGAAAGCGCATCTGGTTTACCACCTTTGTCGACAAGGAGCACGTCGTCTTCCAGGTGCGTGATGAGGGTATTGGTATTGCTGACGAAGAAAAACCCCAGATCTACGATGCCTTTTTCCGGGCGCACAATGCCGCTCACATCCAGGGAACGGGGCTGGGCCTGAACATCGTGCAGCGCTACCTGAAACTGATGAACGGGACCATTTCCATGGAGAGCGAACTCAACAAGGGATCGACGTTTACGGTCCGCATCCCGCAGGCCAAGCCCGTCAAGGTGATCTGAAAAAGCGAAGGGCGGAATTGCTCCCGCCCTTCTAAACAAACCCCTACCAAACTAGATCGGCCCGTCGTCGTCAACAGTGAGTTGGTTATCCACCGATCGGACGCCAGGTGACGACCATGCTATGCGGGCCGCCTCATTGCGTTCGGCCCATGTCTTTACTCTACCGCGCAAGATTACTTCCTCGCCCGATGCCTGCGCGTCGACGCGAAACCGGTCGACCAATGCATTCCTTCGGAGCGCTTCAGCAATCTTGTTT
>JAYRXB010000582.1:0-8264 GCA_041917735.1 Cyclobacteriaceae bacterium | reverse complement strand
GCCAGCCTACAGCCTTCGCCTGGAGACGCTCGCTGACATCCTGAAAGGCAACATCATTGTTCATTGCCACAGCTACCGCGCCGACGAAATCCAGATGCTGCTTCGCGTATGCAAGGATTTCGGGGTGACCAAGGTGGTATTCCAACATACCAACGAAGGCTTCAAAGTGGCCCCGGAGATTGCCGCAGCCGGCGCCATGGCTTCCGTGTTTTCCGACTGGTGGCAGTACAAACTGGAAGTCTACTACAGCACGGCCTACAACGCGGCCATCCTGACCCGCAACGGCGTGGTGACGTCCATCAATTCCGATTCGCCGGACCTGATCCGCCACCTCTACCATGAGGCCGGCAAGACCCAGAAGTACGGCGGCCTCAGCGACGACGAGGCGCTGGCACTGATTACCATCAACCCGGCGAAGCAATTGGGCGTTGACAGCCGGATCGGTTCGCTCGAGGTAGGCAAGGATGGCGATGTGGCCATCTTCCAGAATCACCCGCTGTCCATCTATGGTGTGCCGCAATACACACTCGTTGACGGTATCGTGCGGTTCAATCGTGCCAAGGATGCCGCCGACCAGCGCATCCTGGTCGATCCCAAGCAGACCGTTGATGTGACGATGTACGAGCACGGACATGCCTATGATTTCTGCATGTCCGGCGCGGAGTTCCTGTTCGAAGAAGAGTCAAAGGAGAATAAATAAGTGACGACCATGAAAAAGACACAAACACTCTACGGCGTAATCGCCGCTTTCATCTGCGCTTTTGTGATCGTCGCCGAAGCCCAGTCTCCCAAAGGCAAGCAGGGAACCTTTGCCCTGACCAATGCGACGGTGGAGACGGTGACCAAAGGCACCATTGCCAATGGCACCGTGATCATCAGCAACGGAAAGATTACCGCCGTAGGTACCAACATCCAGGTTCCGGCCGGCGCCGAGGTGATCAATTGCAACGGCAAGAAGATCTACCCGGGAATGATCGATACCGGCACAAAACTGGGCTTGTTGGAGATCGGCCAGATTCCGCAGGCTACCGATGAGCGCGAATTGGGAGACATTATTCCGCAAATGCGTGCCATGACGGCCGTCAACCCGAATGCAACGGCCATCCCGGTGACGCGCATTTCCGGGATCACCACCGCGCTGGTCCTGCCGGAAGGCGGGCTGCTGCCGGGCACCGCCGCCCTGCTGAACCTGCACGGTTATACGCCCGAGCAGATGTATGCCGGTATGGAAGGGGTGGTGCTCAATTTTCCCAGCACAGGCCGGCGCGGCTTTGGCGACCGCCGCACCGACGACGAATTGAAGAAAGCTGCGGAGAAGACATTGTCAACCCTCAACGATGCGTGGGACAAGGCAATCCAGTACCACAAGCTTGACTCGGCTACCGGCGGCAAGGGCGTGGGGTATTACCCGGAGTTGCAGGCGATGGTCCCGGTCATCCGCGGGGAGCGCATGTTGCTCGTCGAAGTAAATGCCCAGAAAGACATCCAGGCTGCACTCAAGTGGATCAAGGACAAGAAGGTGAAGAAAGTGGCCCTCATGGGCGTCGCCGAAGGATGGCGCGAGGCGGAGAATATCGCCAAGGCCAACATACCGGTGATTGCTGGTCCTGTCATCGCCATTCCTACGCGCGAGTACGACCGCTATGATGCCCAATATGCAAATCCCGGGCTCATGCGCCAGGCTGGCGTTAAGGTTGCCATTCGTTCCAACGAAGATGGAAACGGCAATTATCGCAACTTGCCCTACCATTCCGGCTTTGCGGTGGCGTATGGCATGAACAAGGAGGATGCGCTAAAGGCCATCACCATCGTCCCGGCGGAAATCCTTGGCGTGAGCGATAAATTGGGATCCATCGAAGTAGGCAAGACGGCCAACTTGTTTGTCTGTGACGGCGACATCTTCGAGACCAAGACCCAGGTCAGCCACGTGTTTATCGATGGCTGGATGATGCCGATGCAAAGCCGTCAGACGCTTTTGTATGATGAGTTTCTCAAGCGGGAGCCTGGCCTGAACAAGCACTAGGCTACAGTCCGCCTCCAGTGCAAGGCACTTCCGAAAGGGGGTGCCTTGTTTTTTAACGGCTTACGGCAATCTTTTCGCCGGGCAAGCAGAACTATTTTGCGCCGCTCGTCATCTTTTGGCGAACTCCCCCTTCCGTTGACCCGTTAACCCTGAAACCCCGTACGTATGCTCCGTAACCTTGTTATCATCGCTTTGCGCAACATCCTTCGGGATAAGGTATATAGCCTCATCAATGTGCTGGGACTCACCATTGGGATTACCTGCAGCCTCTTCCTGCTCATGTACATCACCGATGAGCTGAGTTACGATCGCTACCATGCCGATGCTCAAAACATCTACCGCGTGGTTTCCGATATCAAGGAGCCTGACAACGCGTTTACCTGGTCCAGCACCCAGATGCCGCTGGCAGAAGAGCTTCGCGACAACTATTCTGAAGTAAGAAATGCTGTGCGCTTCTTTTCTATGTCGCGCGATTTGTTCAAGGTGGGAGAGAAAGAGTTCTATGAGGCAGACTTTTACTTTGCGGACTCGACCGTGTTCGACACATTTTCCTATTCCTTCCTGGCGGGAGACCCGGCAACGGCCCTCGATCAGCCGCTCTCGATCGTCATCACCGAGTCTATTGCAAAGAAATACTTTGGCAGCGCGGATTCGGCATTGGGCCAGTCGATGCGTGCCAGCCGCCGGGAAGAAGATTTCAGCGTGACCGGCGTTATCCGCGATGTGCCGACCAATTCCCATTTTCGTTTTGATGCCTTGATTTCCCGGAATTCACGGGCGCAGTTTACCGGCAGTTGGGGAAGCTTTGGTGTCACCACCTACCTCCAGTTGCCCGCGGGTTATGACCTCGCGCAAATGCAGGCCACCCTCGATAAAATCGCGGCGGAAAAGGTGGACCCGGTATTCGCCGAGGTGGGCGTCAAGGCACGTTACCGGCTGCAGCGGATAACGGACATTCACCTGCACTCGAAGATACAGGATGAGGCGGAGGCTGGCGGCGATATTTCCTACATCTATATTTTCGGCGCGGTCGCAGCATTCATGATGCTGATCGCCTGCATCAACTACATGAACCTGGCTACAGCCCGCTCGGTCAACCGTTCGCGGGAAGTCGGCATGCGCAAAGTCATGGGCGCCCAGCGTGGTGTCCTGATGGTGCAGTTTATCACCGAATCGGTGATCATGGCGGCGGGAGCCCTGGCGATCAGCCTGGCTGCTGTCTATCTTTTGCTCCCCGTCTTCAACGCGCTGGCCAACAAGCAACTTGCCTTTGACTACCTCGTGCAGCCGGAGTTGATTGCGGCAATCGCCGCCATTATCCTGTTCACCGGTATCGTGGGTGGTAGCTACCCGGCTTTTTACCTTTCCGGATTCAACCCGGTGCAGGTGCTCAAGGGAAAATTGGCTGCACGGGGAGGCAGCGCGGTGCTCCGGAAAAGCCTGGTCGTCGTCCAGTTTGCCTTGAGCATCTTCATGCTCATCAGTACGCTGGTAGTTTACGATCAACTCACATTCCTGCGTGACAAGGACCTCGGGTTCACAAAAGAGAATGTGGTACGGCTGAACCTGAGCAATCGCCAGATGTTGAACCAGGCGAAAGCATTGGTCGACCAGTTAAAGGCGTTGCCGCACGTAAAGGCCGTAGGTAAAGCCGATGCTTCACCGGGTGAAGGCATTGGAAAGGCCCTGATGCAGGTGGAGGATGCCGACGGCAAAATGGTCGACCGTGGCGTGGATGTGTTTGTGGCTGACTATGACTTTGTCAACGCCCTGGACATGGCCATTGTGGAAGGCCGCAACTTCAGCCGCGATAACCCGGGTGATACCAGTCACGCGGCCTTGGTCAATGAAAGCATGGTGCGCCGCATGAACTGGAAAGACCCCCTGGGCAAGCGGTTTGAGTTCGGTGGCGGCCCCGGTGGCCCACAAGTGGTCAGCGTGGTCGGTGTTATCCGCGACTACAATCAGAATTCGCTGTACGATGAGATTGAGCCGCTGATGGTGTTGCTCAACGAGCGGGTGAACTACGTCTTCGTGCGCCTGGAGCCGGGAGATGTCCGTGTGGCCATGCAGGCACTGGAGAAAGCGTGGAAGGATGTCAACCCCCAGGCTCCGTTTGAGTACGTGTTCCTGGATGCAGACCTTGACAGTCAATATAAGGCAGACGAGAAGCGAAGCCAGATCTTCACGGCATTTTCCGTCTTGACGGTTGTAATCGCTTGCTTAGGTCTCCTCGGGCTGGCTGCGTTTACGACGGAGCAGCGGACCAAAGAAATTGGTGTCCGGAAGGTTGTGGGCGCGAGTGTTGGAAGCCTGGTAGTGATTGTTTCGCGCGAATTCTTCCTGCTGGTCTTTGTGGGAATGGCCATTGCCTACCCGGCCGCCTGGTATTTCACGGAGACCTGGCTCGCCAATTTTGCCTATCGGATTCCCATGGTCGGGGAGTGGCCGACGTTCTTGCTGGCGGCTGTCCTTGCTTTCCTGATTACCTTATTCACCGTCAGCTACCACGTGGTTCGGGCAGCGCAAGCCAACCCGGTGAAGTCGCTGCGTGACGAGTAGCGGCTAGTCTTGGGGTGTGCCGGTGAAGCCTCGCTGACGACGTGCTTCAAACACGACGACGGCGGTTGCCGTGCTCACGTTCATCGAGTCGATGGTGCCTTGCATGGGGATGATGATGTTGGCGTCCGATTGCTTTACCCAGGCGTCCGATAGTCCGGTGGCTTCCGTGCCCATCACAATCGCCGAAGGCCCGCGGAAGTCCACTTCATGATAGGGCCTCGATGCTTTCAGGTAGGTGCAATAGATGCGAATGCCCCGTTGCTTCAGCCAGGCGATGGCCTCGCCGCTGGTTGCCGAGGCGATGCGCTGGGTAAACACACACCCCAGGCTTGAGCGCACGACATTGGGATTGTAGAAATCAGTTTGCGGGTCACAGACGATTACGGCATCCACACCGGCCGCATCGGAGGTGCGCAGTATTGCGCCGAGGTTGCCGGGTTTCTCCACCGATTCCAGCACCACGACCAGGGGGTTCTTCCCGACAACGAGATCATCGAGGCGGTTGGGTTTCATCTGCGCGACGGCAATTACGCCCCCGGAGCCTTCGCGAACGGCAATCTTGTCGAAAACTTCCTGGGTAACCGGCACAAGGAACTTGTTCGAGACGCCCAGCGCGGCGAGGTCGGTTTCCGGGACCAGGTCAACACAATAGAACAGGTTGCCGATTGTGTAGCCGGCCTGGAGGGCAAGGCCAATCTCCTTCTTGCCTTCCACCAGGAACAATTGCTGTTTGCGTCGTTCGCGGGGCTTCTCCAAGGCCAGCAGGCTCTTGACCTTGGGGTTCTGGGTGCTCGTAATGACAACTCCGTCTTTCAACCTGTAACTTTTGAATTTCAAGGTAGGCAATTTTGGAAGTAACTGTGGCATGACTCGGGGTCCGGTCACCGTTGATCCGGCATTCCGGCCAACCGTACACAGCCCATCCGGCAATCCGTTTCTTCCTTTATCTTTACCCGGTGAACCTTTACCACCCGTCTTCCTGGTCCGACTACGAGTTGCTTGACTCCGGCGAGTTTGAAAAGCTTGAGCGGTTTGGGAAGTATGTGCTGATCCGCCCGGAGCCGCAGGCCATCTGGGAGCGCAGCTTGCCCGTGGCGGAGTGGAAGCGCATGGCGCATGCCCATTTCAACCGCGAGCAGAGCGACAAGTTCCGGTTTACCGATGACGCCAAAGGAGGATGGAAGCGCCTGAAGGACATGCCGGAGAATTGGCAGGTGCAATACCGTTACGATGAACTTACCCTGACGTTGCGCCTGGCGCTCACGAGCTTTGGCCACGTCGGTGTCTTCCCCGAGCAAGGCAACAACTGGAATTTTATTCACGATACGCTGAACGGATGGAAGCGTGAGAAGACGCGTGTCCTGAACCTGTTCGCCTATACGGGTGCAGCATCGGTGGTGGCACGGGGCGCCGGTGCGGAAGTCACGCACTGCGACGCTTCCCGCCCAGGGCTCAACTGGGCCAACCAGAACATGCAGCTGAATGGGTTGGACAATATCCGCTGGGTATACGAGGATGCTTTCAAGTTTGTGAAGCGCGAACAGAAACGCGGTAATCGGTATAACGGCATCATCATGGACCCTCCGCCGTATGGGCGGGGCCCGGAAGGAGAGAAGTGGACCTTGCAGGAACAGTTGAATGAACTGGTGAAGATGAGCAGGGATATCCTGGAGGAGAAGCCATCGTTTTTCATTCTCTCAATGTATGCCGTAGGCCTGTCGTCGATGGTCGGCCTCAACGTAGTGAAGACACATTTCCCGCAGGCCAGCGTCGATTCGGGCGAGTTCTACCTGAAGTCGAAGCAAGGACGCGACTTGCCCATGGGCACATTTGTACGGTTTGCCAGCAACTGACCACGTAATTTCAACAGCATGAAGAATACATTTCGAATCCTCTCGTTGATCGCCCTGCTTTTCCTGGGTTGTTCTGCACCGACTACGGAGCAAGGGCCGGTACCAACTACGTATGAAGAATTGGTAACGCTGTTTGGTGAGTGGCGCGAATTCCAACATCCGGCTATGGCAGACGGTGTGCCCGATTATTCCGTGGCAGCCATGAAGAAGCAACACGAGGAATTGAAATCGTGGCAGCGCAGGCTGAACAGCTTTGATACCACAGGCTGGCCCGTGAAGCAGCAGGTCGATTGGTACCTCGTGTGGGCGGAAATGAATGGCCTGGACTTCGATCACCGTGTTGTGCGCCCGTGGGAGAAAGACCCTGCGTTCTATGTGTGGTTCTACCTTTATCCCTCAGACGTGCCGGAGCGCGAAGGACCCAACATCTACGGCGCGGTGGACATGCAGTTTTACAAGCAGGCCCTTACCGCGGAGCAGGCGGCCGACATTGCAGCCCGGCTGCGTAAAGCCGGTGCCGTTTATGCCCAGGCAAAAGTGAACCTCACGGGCAATGGCAAGGATTTGTGGACGCTGGGTGCACGCTCGATTCGCGAACAGAACGGCGACCTCAAGACATTCGCGGATGACCAGCAGGCTACCTTCCCCGACCTGGCAGCCGCGGCACGCGAGGCCATTACGGCGGGCGAGGAGTTTGCCAACTGGATTGCCGAGCAGGCCAAAACAAAGACCGGCGTCTCCGGCATCGGCAAAGCCGACTACGACTGGTGTCTGAAGAACGTGCACCTCGTGCCCTACACCTGGCAGGAAGAAGTGGTCTTGCTCGAGCGTGAGCTGGCGCGTGCATACCAGTCCATGCGACTGGCAGAGTACAATCACCGCAACCTGCCACCCCTGGAGCGGTCAGCCACCCCCGAGGCCTACGCCAAGAGCCAGAACCAGGCTACGGACGAATTCATGAAATTCCTGGGTGAGGAAATGATGACCGTGAAGCCTTACATGGATCCCGCCATGCGCGCCGTCATTATCCCGTTCACAGAGCTGGAGTCACCCGGCGCGATCCGCGGGTTCTTCCACGAAGTGGACTACCGCGACCCCATGCCGATGCGTGCGCACTTCTTTCATTGGATTGACAAGGCGCGTGAAATCGAAGAGCCGGTGGAGAGCCCGATCCGTCGCGTGCCGCTGCTCTACAATATTTTTGACTCCCGCGCGGAAGGCATGGCCACCGCCATGGAAGAACTGGTGTTGAATGCCGGCATGCTGAAGGGCCGCCCCCAGGTGACGGAATTGGTTCACATCATGCTGGCCCAGCGTTGCGCCCGCGGCCTCGCGGGGTTGTATCAGCACGGGCAGGTGATGGATTTTGACCAGGCTACCCAGTTTGCATCCAAGTGGGTCCCCTGGGGCTTGCTTCCTGCCGACGGCGGCACGATCCAGCATGAAGAACATTTCTACATCCAGCAGCCGGCGTACGGTGAGAGTTATGTCGTAGGCAAAATGCTGATTGATCAGCTGATCGCCGAGTATGCACGCCAGCGCGAAGGGAAGTTCAACCTGAAGGAATTCATGGATGAGTTCAACCAGGTGGGCATCATCCCCGTTTCGTTGGTGCATTGGCAAATGACTGGCGACAAGTCCATGCTGAACAAGGCAGTGAGCAAGTAGCCCTCCTGAACGGACCGGCGAGCCACCGGGCACTCGACGGAAATACCAGCGTGTTCAACGGCCAAACCATGCATTGGTCGCCGGAAGGTTGTCGCTGACGGGAAATCGGGTTGCTTCGCGTCCTTTATGATCACCCCATGCACCTGAAACCCTGGGGT
>JAYRXB010000581.1:0-16348 GCA_041917735.1 Cyclobacteriaceae bacterium | reverse complement strand
TACCACGCGAAAGCTGAGCTCCAATGTGTCCTATTCCAAGACATTCGGTTCACAGTTCAGCCTGGGTGCCAACATGCGGTTAAACCAAGACCTCTCTACACGGCAGGTAGACGTTGCCTTGCCCGACCTGACGTTCAATATCAACAACATCTACCCCTTCAAACGCTCACAGTCTCTCTTTCTTCAGAATCTTTCCACACGGTTATCAACCTCTGCCACCAATCAAATCACAAACAACCTTGGTAGGAACTTTGTGGACGCTGAAGGCAATCCTTACGTCAAAGACAGTATCGCCGACATCAATTCAGAGACACTTCCCCTTCTGCTGGAGCGTGCAAAAAAAGGCGTCCGTCACAGTGTACCCCTGACCACGAGCTTCAAGCTCTTCAACTTCTTCACGGTTAGCCCAAGCATAAACATGGATGAGCTTTGGTACTTTGAAAAACTGAACTGGGGACTTTCCAGCGACAACAAATCAGTCGTCGTAACCGACACGATCCGGGGGTTCAACCGCGTCTTCAACTACTCTACTTCGGTAGCCATGACTACCCGGATCTACGGCACCTATTTCTTTAAGGGAAAGACGGGCGTCCAGGCGATTCGGCACGTCATCAACCCTTCGGTGTCGATGTCCTTTCAACCGAATTTCGGTGACCCCAGCTACGGATACTACCAGGAATTCATGATTCCAGGCAATTCCCGTCCTACCTACAAGTCAGTCCATGAGGGTTTCGTGTATGGCTCTTCCCGGTTTGGCGAAAGTGCGACCATGAGTTTTGGAATCAACAACACCGTCGAAATGAAGGTGAAAGGCAAAACCGATACCTTGGCACGGAAAGTATCCCTGTTCAATACACTCTCCATATCCAGCTCCTATAATTTCAGAGCTGACTCCTTCAAGCTGGCGCCTTTTGGGTTGGCCGCAAACACCAATGTGCTTGACGACAAACTCAACATCAACTTGTCGGCAAGCCTGGATCCATACAAATACGTCACGCTTGTCTCCGAAGACCCATCCAAAGGGGGCGCCAAGCGCGAAATACGCACCAGCCAGTATGCGTGGAACCCGTATACTCCTCCGGCAGGGTATAATGTCGTGGACGATGGATTTGGAATAGGCCGGATTACTTCCGCAAACCTGGCGCTCGGGACAAACCTCAGCCCCAAGGGACAAAAGAAAGATGCCGACACCCGGTCAAAAATTGGAAAGGCAGACATTCCCGACGCCGACAAGCAATACATGCTCAAGAACCCGGATCTGTATATCGATTTTGATATCCCCTGGAATCTGCGCGTCAATTACAACCTCGACTACCAGCATGGCGTGAACAGTGATCCACGGGTGACGCAGGCCCTGCGACTGGATGGCGATTTTTCGCTGACCCGCCAATGGAAGGTAACGTTCAATACGGGCTATGACTTCCAGCAGAATGAGATCACACAAACCTACATCACCATCGCCCGGGACTTGCATTGCTGGCAGGTTAACCTCAGCTGGGTTCCGTTTGGCAAGTTCCAATCCTATTCCTTTTACATTGGAATCAAGTCTTCCCTGCTGAAGGACCTTCGCCTGAATCGGACCAAGTCCTTCTTCGACAACTGATCCGGGGCTACTTCAGCCAGCCTTCGATCTCCGGCAGCGTTACGGCAGCCACCTGGTCTAACTTGAGCTTCTTGCGCATACCGCCCATGTCGTTCAGCAGTTTTCCCGGTTTGGATTCCCTGAGTTGCGCTACGCTGTGAATGCCCAACTTGTGAAGGATGGGGATCAGTTCTGCCCTTACTCCGATCGCCACAAAGGCCTGGTCGTCCGATGCAGGCGCTGCCTTTTCGGGCTTCATTTGTGGGAAGAAAATAACTTCCTGGATCGAGGGCGCATTGGTCATGATCATCGATAACCGGTCAATACCGATCCCCAGCCCAGCCGTCGGTGGCATACCGTACTCCAGGGCCCGGAGGAAGTCCTCATCCAGGGTCATTGCCTCTTCGTCACCACGCTTACCCAACTCAAGCTGTTCCTCGAAACGCCTGCGCTGGTCGAGCGGGTCATTAAGCTCGGAAAACGCATTGCAGATTTCCTTTCCGTTGCAAATCGCTTCAAAGCGTTCCACCAGGCCTTCCTTGTTCCGGTGCTTCTTCGCCAGCGGCGACATCTCCACCGGGTAATCGGTGATGAACGTCGGCTGAATGAGGTTTGGCTCGCACTTCTCGCCAAAGATCTGGTCAATCAGGCGGCCCTTGCCCATCGTGTCGTCCATGGGTACGTGCAGTTTCCGGCAGGTATCCCGCAGCCCGGCCTCGTCCATCGGGGAGATGTCAATTCCGGTAAAATGGGCAATCGCCTCAAACATGGTAAACCGCTTCCAGGGTCGCTTGAAATCAATGACATGATCGCCTACCGTCACAGCCGTCTTGCCATGAAGATCAAGCGCGACCTTCTCGATCATCTCCTCCACAAGGTTCATCATCCACTGGTAGTCCTTGTAGGCGACATACAATTCCACCTGCGTGAATTCAGGGTTATGGAACCGGGACATCCCCTCGTTGCGGAAGTCCTTTGAAAACTCGTACACCCCGCTGAAGCCCCCCACGATCAGTCGCTTCAAATAGAGCTCGTTCGCGATACGCAGGTAAAGCGTCATGTCGAGCGTGTTGTGATGCGTCTTGAATGGCCGGGCGGCGGCGCCACCGTATAAGGGCTGTAGTACCGGCGTCTCCACCTCGAGGTAACTCTTGGCATTGAGGTACTCGCGCATGGAATTTACCAGGCGGGTCCGCTTTACAAAGATGTCACGCACCGTGGGGTTTACCACGAGGTCGACGTATCGCATGCGGTAGCGCTGCTCGGGATCGGAGAAGGCATCGTGCCGGTGCACCACGCCAGCCTCATCGGTGGTCTCCTTCACCACCGGAAGTGGTCGCAGTGCTTTGCTCAACACGGTCATGGACTGCGCATGGATGGATATTTCACCGGTCTGGGTTCGAAACACAAACCCGGTAACACCCAGGATGTCGCCGATATCCAGCAACTTCTTGAAAACGACATTGTAAAGGTCTTTGTCCTCACCCGGTGCCAAGTCGTCGCGACGGAAATACACCTGGATTCGGCCGGTCTCGTCCTGCAATTCGGCGAACGAGGCATTTCCCATAATGCGGCGTGTCATCATGCGTCCGGCGAATGACACCTGCTTAAAGGCTTCTTCGTGGGCAGGAAATTTCTCATGAATCTCGCGCGCCGTGGTGGTGATCTCGAACAAGTCTGCCGGATAGGGGTTAATGCCCCGCTTTTGCAGCTCTTCAAGACTTTGACGGCGGATGATTTCCTGTTCGCTCAGGTGCATGACAATGGGGTTTTGACTCTTCTGGGAGTGCAAAAATAGAGGAAAAAGGGAAGGAATAAACGATCAGGACTTCCGCCTCCGGCGTGACAACTCGCGGCGGATCATCAACAGCTCGCGGCTGCTTTGGCCTGCCACGGAGGTGTTTTCCGTAGCGCGGCGCAACAGGTAGGGCATGACCGACTCCACCGGGCCATAGGGGACATACTTGGCCACGTTATAACCGGCATTGGCCAGGTTAAAGGAAATGACGTCACTCATTCCCAGCAGTTGGGCAAACCAGACGCGGCTATCATTGGGGGAAAGCCCATGCTTTTCCATAAGCACCGTCAGGTATTGATTGCTGTATTCGTTGTGGGATCCGCACATGACGGAGACACGCTGCTTGTTGTCCATGCAGAACTGCAGGGCTTTATTGAACGCGTTGTCCGTCTCCTCTTTTGTCGGGTAGATCGGGCTCGGGTATCCGCGTTCGGCCGCACGCTCACGTTCCTTCTCCATGTAGGCGCCGCGAACCAGCTTTACGCCCAGGAAGTAGTTATGCATCGCCGCCCGATGGAACGCTTCCTTCAAATTGGCGAGGCTATCGGTGCGGTACATCTGGTACGTGATGAAAACGAGGGCCTTCCGTTGGTTGTAGCGCGCCATCATCTCAAAAGCGATCTGGTCAATCGGGTTTTGCAACCAAGTCTCCTCTGCATCAATCATCACGGGAATTCCCGTATCGGATGAACGCTTGCAGATGCGATCCACGCGGTCACGCACCTTCCGGTACGCATCGTCTTCCGCAGGGGTGAGCGTTTGGCCCGACTGAATCTTCTCAAACAGTGCGCCGTCGCCCATTCCGGTCATCTTGAAAACACAGAACGGCACATGTGCCGAACTCCTGGCCTTGTCGAACGTTTTCAGGATTTCGTCGGCCGTGCGGTCAAAGCCAGCCTCCGACTTCTCGCCCTCGACGGAATAATCCAGGATTGTCTTGACGTTGTATTCTCCCAGGTGGTGGATGGTATGTTCCGCCTTGTCGATGGTCTCACCGCCGCAGAAGTGTTCAAAGACCGTGGAACGTACAATTCCCTGGATGGGCAACCCCCACGACATGCCGAGCTTGACGGCCCCGGTAGCCACACGGGATACAAAAGGATGATTGACAATGGTGAAAATGAAGTTGGCTTTGCGCAACTCCCGGTCAGACTTATACCGGAAAGCAATGGCTGTATCTTCAAAACTAACCGCGGGTCGGATATCCATGAGGCCTGAAATTGACGGCCCAAATATAGCCGTGTTTGCGAGAAACCTGCATGATCTCCAACACCCCATTACCGCCGTAAACCACTATCTTGGACCGCCTAAACAGCTCATGAAGAAGGTCCACATCCAGTCAACGGCCAAGCTCCCCAAAAGCCTCTTCCGGGGCTATTCCCGGGTGGCTGTGCTGGTAGATGAAAATACGAGGAAGCATTGTTACGAGCGGATCCGACACCAACTACCCGATCACACGCTGTTGGTAATCCCGGCCGGGGAATCGTTCAAGAACCTTGAAACCTGCCAGTCAGTCTGGCAGCAAATGACGACAGCCGGGCTCGACCGGCATGCGGTGCTCGTGGCCATCGGAGGGGGAGTCGTTGGCGACCTGGGCGGGTTTTGTGCATCCATCTACAAGCGGGGAATTGACTTCATCCTTGTACCCACCACCTTGTTGGCCATGGCCGATGCCAGCGTCGGTGGGAAGACCGGGGTGGATTTTGGCTCCCTCAAGAACCACCTGGGCACATTCTCCATGCCCCGGACAACCTGGATCATTACGGATTTCCTTCAAACCCTTCCCGGACCGGAATTGCGTTCAGGATTTGCCGAGGTCATTAAGCATACGCTGATCGCTGACCGCAAGAAGTGGAGAAAGCTGAAGGGCATTCCACTCGAAAGACAGGATTTCAACCAATTGGTCAGGCATTCGGTGGCCATTAAGTCACGCATAGTGACCAAAGACCCCCAGGAAACGGGGCTTCGCAAGGTTCTGAACTTCGGGCATACCATCGGGCACGCCCTCGAAGGTTACGCGCTGGGCAGCGGGAGACCGTTACTCCATGGCGAGGCGATTGCAGCCGGCATGGTCATGGAGTCCTTTGTGGCGTGGAGGAAGAAACTCCTATCCCGGGAGGAGTTTGACGAGGTGAAGGAATACATAGGAAGGACGTTCGGGCGGATAGAGGTCCCTGATGAAGATTCCTGGATCGAAGCGATTCGCCAGGATAAGAAAAATAAGGGCGCAAGAATTTTGATGGCCCTACCAAAATCAATTGGAAAGGCTGTTTTTGATGTTTCTGTCAGCGAACCCGAAATCCGGGCAGCTGTCGGGAACTATCGGAACGATCAGACATAGTGCACATCGGAATCTTCTTGGGGAGTTGCTGGCTTCTTCTGGAAGGTCTTGCTGAGGTCTGCTGCGGTCCGGGCGAGAAACTCTTTGGTCTTCTTCTTTCTCGAGCCGGTCAACAGCCAGGCCGCCAGCAATGCACCCCCGGCAATCCCGAGTCCGATGGCTACTTTGCGTGTGGTACTCATACTAGCAATAACTATACTTGAAAATAATTTGTTTCATTGAACTCCTAAATACTTTCATTAAAGTTTTCTCATTCTTTTGAACAAGTCGGTCACCATATCTTCAGGTTCCACCCCACGGGGTACCATCACGCACCTCCCGGCGTCAAAGAGCCTGAGCAATCGCGCCCTCATCATCCAGGCGTTAATGGGTGGCCACGGTAACATCGAAAACCTCTCTGTCGCCAATGACACCCGGCTTATGAGCCGCCTCCTCCATACGCAGGATGAGACGATCAACGCGGAAGATGCAGGGACGGTCATGCGCTTCTTAACGGCCTACTACGCGGTTACTGGCCAAAAGAAGGTGCTTACGGGCACTCCACGGATGCTCCAGCGTCCCATCCGTGAGCTGGTCGAAGCCTTGCGCACATTGGGTTCAGACATTGTGTATGAGGCAGCGGAGGGTTACCCGCCTGTTCGACTGAATGGATTTCCGGCACAGGCGGCAGACGCGCTAACCATCCGGGGAGACATTAGCAGTCAATTTGTCTCGGCACTCATGATGGTTGCTCCCACCCTGCCGCGCGGGCTTACCTTGACATTAACCGGCCGGGTGGGTAGCCGCCCCTACATCGAAATGACAGCAGCCCTCATGCGTCACTTTGGTATCGCGCCAATCCTTGATAGCAATACCATCACAATCCCCGCTGGCAAGTACAAGCCACTGGCCTACCGCGTAGAGCCCGACTGGTCGGCGGCCAGCTACTGGTTTGCCATTGCCGCCCTGGCCCCTGAAGCTGACCTACTCCTGCCCCACATGACGCCCGCCTCCCTGCAGGGCGACCGCGCCATTGCCGATATCATGACCAACCTTGGGGTTCGGACTTCTTTTGAGCCTGCAGGATTGCGACTGACAGGGGGCGGACCGAGGGCGACCCACCTCAACGTTGACTTCAGTCATTGTCCCGATCTGGCGCAAACCATCCTTCCGGTCTCTGCAGTCCTGGGCATCACGGGGGAATTTACCGGCATGGAAAGCTTGCGCATCAAGGAAACAGACCGGGTGCGTGCCCTGCAGCTAGAATTGACCAAGCTGGGCGCATCCCTCTCCGACTCCGGCAGCCGCTGGGTCCTGGCGCCCTGTGAGCCGGGTCACCCCCTGCCTGCACACGTTCAGATCACCACCTATGAGGACCACCGGATGGCCATGGGTTTTGCAGCGCTGGCCACGCGGACCCAGGTATCGTTCGATGACCGAACAGTGGTTCGCAAGTCTTACCCGGATTTCTGGCAGGACCTGGAGGCCGTCGGCTTCCGGGTTCGCTAGCTAAAAAGTTGCTTCAGCTCCTTCAGGTAGTCCGGCACCAGCAGGAGCCTGCTACCATACCAGGAGAAATACTCTCCGTCTACATGCTGGATGCTGGCTTTCGGGAGGAACTTTCGGAGTTCCGCGTGGTGCTTTTCCATAAAGGGAAAGGGTTCCGACGAAAGCAGGACAAGTTCCGGCTGAAGCGCAACCATGTCTTCAACGGTCAGCACAGGGTAGCGGCTACGGTTCTCCAGCACATTGACCAACCCCACCTCGCGCATCATCGCGTGAATAAACGTGGAAGAGGCCGCCGCCATCCAGGGGTCATACCACATCAGGTAGAGCGTTCTACGTGGCTGTAGCTTGCCAGCCGACTGAAATCGTTCGCGAATTCCTGATATCAACGAGGTTCCTTCCGCCGCTTTCCCGGTGAGGTCTGCCACTTCAGCAATCATGGCCAGCGCTCCTTCCACGTCCTCGATATCACTCATCCATACCGGGAACCGACTGCGGAGGAATTCAATCCCTTCGGGGTAGTTTTCTTCCTTGTTTCCGATGATCAGGTCGGGCTGGAGCGAAACGATCCGGTCCAGGTCGAACTTCTTCGTTCCTCCAATGATGGTCTTGGTTTTCCGCGCCCTATCGGGGTGCACACAGAATTTCGTGACGCCGACAATTTGGTCTTCCAGTCCCAGGTCGAAAAGCAACTCCGTCTGCGAGGGCACCAGGGAGACGATGCGCCGTGGCGGAGCTTCCAGGGTGATGACGAAGCCCATTTGATCTTGAATACGAATACCTGGCATAAAGACTGCTTGGGCTAAAGCCCATTCACGTTCCAAATCTACAATCCCCGGGCTAAAGCCCGGGGCTAAATAGGCCAAGGCAAGTAGGTTTGGCTAAAGCCCGGGGCAAGGAGGCTAAGGGTAGGTTTGGCTAAGCCCGGAGCAGTAGGCTGTGTGGTACCATTGCTACGCCCTTTAGGGCGGGGTGAAAAAATGAGCAACGGCCGGGCTTCAGCCGTGGTCACTTACTTGATGTACCGGAAATCATGACCCGGCTTCACCTGGAGGAGGGTCTCATAGATCAGGCGAATGACATTCTCCACATCATCTTTATGAACCATTTCCACTGTGGTGTGCATGTACTTCAGCGGCAGGGAGATCAATGCCGAAGCGACGCCCTCTGCGGAATAGGCAAACGAGTCGGTGTCGGTACCCGTCGAGCGTGAAACTGCCTGGCGTTGGAAGGCGATCTTCTTTTTCTGGGCGGTATCAATGATCATCTTCAGCACATTGTTCTGAACGGCCGGGCCATAGCAGACTACCGGTCCCAGCCCGCACTTCAGGTTGCCGCTTTCCTTCTTGTTGTACATGGGCGACTGGGTGTCGTGCGTTACATCCGTACAGATGGCCAGGTCAGGCTTTATCCGGCGGGAGATCATCTCGGCGCCGCGCAAGCCGATTTCTTCCTGCACCGAATTGACGATGTACAATCCAAACGGAAGCTTCTTCTTGTTTTCCTTCAGCCTTCTGGCCACCTCGGCAATCATGAATCCGCCCATGCGGTTGTCAAGGGCTCTGCCAACAAAGTAGTTCTTTCCGAGCTCGATGAATTCGTCCTCAAATGTTGCCACGCATCCGACGTGTACGCCCCATTCTTCCACCTGCTTTTTCGATTCGGCCCCGATGTCGATGAAGATGTTCTTCAGGCTGGGCGCCTCTTCCTTTCCCGCATCGCGGACGTGGATGGCCGGCCAGCCAAAAACACCCTTGACGATACCCTTGTCGGTATAGATGTTGACGCGCATGGAAGGCGCAATCTGGTGATCGGAGCCACCGTTGCGGCGGACGTAGATGTACCCCTCTTCGGTGATGTAGTTGACAAACCAGGAGATTTCGTCAGCGTGTGCTTCAATCACCACTTTGTAGGGCGCCTTGGGATTGACAATGCCCACAGCCGTGCCATACACGTCTACCATTTTATCGTCGATGTACGGCTTGAGGTAATCGAGCCAAATCTGTTGGCCGGTATGTTCGAAGCCGGTGGGTGAAGAGTTATTGAGGTAGTTGTAAAGGAAGGTTTTGCTTTTCTTATCCATAGAAGTGGGGTATGAGGAAGTCAAAATTGCATGTTTTGTAGCACAAATCAAGGGGGGTTGCGGTCGTTTACGTTATATTCATCTCATGAAGAATCTGTTGTCCCTCTTCTTCATAGTGCCTGCCGTGTGCTCGGCACAATACGATTCGTATCACTATGACTTTACCAGGGCCGACAGTGTAGCTTTGCATACCACGGGTTTTGGACCAGCCGACCTGGACACCCTGGCAACAGTTTTGACGCGTCCGTTCTCAGACGATGTCGACAAGTTTCGGGCGATCTATCGCTGGGTTACCGAAAATATTGAGTATGATGTGGACCTCTACCTCAAGAATGAGAAGAAAGAGGTGCGCCTGAAGTATGACCGGAAAAAACTAAACAAGTGGAGGAAGTCTCTGGCCAAGAAGAATCGCCGGAGACTATTTCAAAAGAACATGGCCTTGTGCAGCGGCTTTTCCTACCTCATTGAAGCCCTGTGTCAGGAAGCTGGCATCCCCGCGGTCACCATCCACGGCTACGGAAGGACGGCCACTTCCACCATTGGCCGGAGCCGGTTCAATCATGCGTGGAATGCCGTTCAGTTGAATTCCAAGTGGTATCTCTGCGATGCCACTTGGTCGGCCGGGTATTACGAACCGCTGCAAAAAAAAATTCATCAGGGGCTTTAGCGACACGTATTTCCTGGCCGATCCAGACTACTTCATTGCCGATCACTATCCCAAGGAAAAATCGTGGACACTTCTGAAGGATCCGATCTCGCTGTCCCAGTTCAGCAGAAGTCCCGTTAAACTGCAGGGCTACTTCAACAACAAGATGGTACGCCTGGAACCCGACAACGGCATATTCTCCATTCGAGTTGGACAAAAAAAGTCGTTCCGGTTTACGGCCAACGAACCCATTGCCGGCGCGGTCGTTGCGCACATGGTCTCCAAGAAATGGAACGACATCTACACGGCGGAAATTACGAGGAGCCCGGACGGGTACTATAATGCTGATGTATACTTTTCATTTTCCGGAACCTGTAAAATGTACCTGTACATCAACGGCCATCTTTCCCTGCTCTATCAGATCAACATCCGTGATTGAAAGGACTTCTACAGCGGAATATTTCCGTGCTTCTTCTTGGGCAGTGTAGCCACCTTGTTCTCCAGCATCTGGAAGGCGCGAATGAGTTTCTCGCGGGTTTGATCCGGAAAAATCACTTCATCGATGTACCCGCGGTGTGCCGCCCGGTAGGGGTTCGCAAACTTCTTCGTGTAATCGTCGACCTTTTCGGCGAGTTTCGCTTCGGGGTTGGAGGCCTCGGATATCTCCTTGCGGAAAATGATCTCGGCGGCACCCTTGGCTCCCATCACGGCAATCTCCGCCGTGGGCCAGGCGTAGTTCAGATCGGCGCCAATGTGCTTGGAGTTCATCACATCATAGGCGCCACCATAGGCCTTGCGCGTGATGACGGTCACACGAGGTACGGTGGCTTCGGAAAATGCGTAGAGCAACTTTGCCCCGTTGACAATGATGCCGTTCCACTCCTGGTCCGTACCCGGCAAGAAGCCCGGCACATCTTCGAGGACCAACAGCGGGATATTGAACGAATCGCAGAAGCGCACGAACCGAGCTCCCTTTACACTGCTGTCGATGTCGAGCACGCCGGCCAATGCCGCGGGTTGGTTACCCACAATGCCAAGGCTGCGGCCCGCCAAACGCGCGAAGCCTACCACGATGTTCTCCGCAAAATTCCTGTGTACTTCAAAAAACGATCCCTCATCCACAATGCCCTGAATCACTTCACGCATGTCGTACGGCTGATTGGGATTTTCCGGAACAATACCGTTGAGCACCGTTCGCTTTTCCACACCACCGCTGTACGGGATCCGCGGCGCTTCTTCTTCGCAGTTCTGCGGCATATACCCCAATAACGTCCTGATCTGGCTGATGCATTCCGCTTCATTCGCGCAGGCGAAGTGGGTAACACCGCTCTTCGTGCTGTGGGTTGAAGCACCCCCAAGTTCTTCCGCGGAAACATTTTCATGGGTAACCGTCTTGACCACGTTCGGGCCGGTAACAAACATGAAAGAAGTGTTCTCCACCATGAAGATAAAGTCCGTCATGGCCGGCGAATACACCGCCCCACCGGCGCAGGGTCCCATGATGGCGGAGATTTGAGGGACAACGCCGGAAGAGAGCACATTCCGGTAGAAGATGTCTGCATAGCCTCCCAGCGAGACCACACCCTCCTGGATGCGCGCTCCGCCTGAATCGTTGAGGCCGATCACGGGCGCGCCATTCTTCATGGCCAGGTCCATGATCTTTACAATTTTTTCAGCGTGCGTCTCGGACAGTGAGCCCCCAAAGACCGTAAAGTCCTGTGAGAACACATAAACCAAACGGCCGTTGATGGTACCATAGCCCGTAACCACCCCGTCACCCAGGTAATGCTCCTTATCAAGGCCAAAGTCACGGCTGCGGTGCATGACAAATTTGCCCATCTCCTCAAATGATCCTTCGTCGAGAAGCAGCTGCAGGCGCTCGCGTGCAGTAAGTTTTCCCTTCGCATGCTGCTGTTCGATCCGCTTGGCGCCGCCGCCAAGGAGGGCCTCCTCATTCTTGCGAGCCAACTCGTCAAATTTCTCGCGGTTAGCTCCAGGCTCGTTGCTCATAGGTGTTCCGTTGAGCGCCAAATATAGGGATAGTTTGACCCGTTATGCTAACTTGACTGCTGCCTGCATAAGCCATGAGGAAGCGCCTTGCCGTGATGGATTTGGGGACCAACACCTTTCACCTGCTGGTGGCCGATGTGGGCAATGAAACCTTTTCCGTGGTCTACCGCGACCGCCGCCCGGTCAAATTGGGCAAGGGCGGCATCAATGCAGGGCTGATAACCCCGGAGGCCCTTGATCGGGCCGTCGCATGCATGCAGGAATTCAGTGATTCGTGCAGCCGAATGGATGTTCAAACCATAAAGGCCATAGGCACCAGCGCGCTCCGCAGCGCCAGCAATAGTCGTGTGGTTACGGCCGCCATTCGGGAAGCTACGGGAATTCAGGTTGACGTTATCTCGGGGGATCAGGAGGCGATTTACATTTACTATGGGGTGCAAGCCGCAATGGATCTTGGCGCAATACCCTCCTTGATCGTCGATATTGGCGGCGGCAGTGTAGAATTCATCATTGCCGACAGTGAAACCATTTTTTGGAAGAGAAGCCTGGAGATCGGGGCGCAGCGCATGCTGGAACTGCACCATCAGCATGACCCGATGTTGCCCGCTGAAATTCAGTCGCTGCTCACGCACTACGAACATTCCCTGGGTGAGCTCGAAAAGGCGGTGACCCTCTGGAAACCACTCACCCTGGTTGGCTCTTCCGGGACTTTCGACACCCTCAGCGAAATCTACTGTTACCAGCAAGGAATCCCCTATCGCCCCTCTGATCCGGAAACACCCCTGACGGTCGAAGCGTTCTCTCGCACCCATAAGGAACTGATAACCCGGGATCGTGCGTCGCGCATGCAGATTCCGGGAATGATCGAAATGCGTGTCGACATGATTGTTGTTGCCAGTTGCCTGATTGATTACCTGGTGCAAGCATTTCGGTTCAACAAAATACGGGTATCTTCCTACTCCCTGAAAGAAGGTGTACTGAACGCAACGCTATGAGGCTACGTGCAATCGGGTTTGTTCTGCTTCTGATGCCTGCGATTGCCCATGGTCAAATTTCGTTCTTCAACATGCCCAACCCGGATATGTTGCCGGAGGTAGGGTACGCCTATGCCGAACTGGATGTCTACCGTTCCTTAAAGGGAAACGATCCGGTCAATGCCACGGTTACGCGGCTGTCCGTTCAGGCAACGCCGTTCCTTGAGGTGGGCACCAACTTCTGGTTCAACCCCGATCACCCCCAGGATCCCAACCGCGTGGTGCTGGCCACCAAGTGGAAGATTAACCTGATGAACCAGAATACCATTGCACTTTCGCTGTCACCGGGCTCCTGGAGCAGCATTTACTTTGACAAGGAAACTCCCATGAAGCACATCCTATACACCTTCCTGGGATTCAACCACGAAGAAGGTCCCAAATCCTATACTCGATTTATGCTTGGCGGATATACCAAGTTCTGGGGCGACAACCCGGTGCAATACGGCTTGATCGCCGGCTTCGAGCATCGCTTTTCGGACAAACTTGAATTTGTAACCGATTACTTCCAGGGATCCGGTGAAGGTTTCGGGTTGGCGACGGGCATCGTGTTTTACGCCGCAGAAAATGGTCACAACCTTCCCCTGTACTTTGCTTACCAGTTCGACAACGACAGTCGCGCCAACGATGTCTTTCTTTTTGAGGTTGGATGGCTGTTTCGGATGTTCGGAAAAAAGAAAGCGGCTACGGGAGCAAGATACAACCGACACGCCCTTCCCGTTCAGCTGGCCGCGCCCTAGAACCAGGCCGTCAAGCTTCCTACAACCATGGCACTGGATGTTGTGGGGTTGCCCGACTTATCCTCGTATACCTGGTCCCGGGAAACAAACTGGCGTGCCTCCAGGCGGAACATCGCCTGCTCGTGAAAAAGGAAATTGGCGCACAGCCCGTAGCTGGTTGTGCGAAATCCGGGTGTTCCAGTCACAGAAGTAATCACCACGCTGCTGGGGTCGTGGAAAATCTCTGCCCGGCCTGAAAGCGAAAAAGCATCCGTAAACTTGTATTCACCGATGATATTGGCCTGCCACCATGTGGCGGCACTGAGCGCTTCGCGTTCCTGCACGCCGTAGTAGAAGCAAGATGTGAACAACCATTTATTGCGCGTATTGTATACCCAATAGAAGTCATTGAAGTAGCGCATGCGAAAATTCGGGTTCGTGCTTGACCGTTCATCGCCGATGTACGTATTCCAGTTCATGACCATCTTGTTGTTCAGGCGGTACTCCAGCTGCGTGCCGATGGCTTTGTTGGAATTATTGTCCTGGATCACCTGCCAGCCGTTGATCAGATAGAGATAGGCGCTCAGGTTGGATGACAACGGGATGCTCATCTTGACGCCCGTTAGATAGTACGGTACGTATTCCGGTGCCAGGGAGCGTGTGTACATGAGGTGGTCCTTGGAGATGGCGCTCTCATTTGTGTAGGGGGATCCGAATACCCCCGCATCCAGCCAGATCTTCTTCTTCTCGGATAGCAGAACCCCCACGTTGGCTTCGAGGAGGTTCTTCAAGGACCCGGGCTCATTTATATAGTTCGCATCCATGTACGTGCCGAACCCGGGCATGAAGCGAGCCCGCATGTATTTTGACTTGAAACGCACATCGATGTAGGCAAGGTTGACCGTCACCTCATTATGTCGTGCCGACGACACAAAATAGGGAGTCGCGCCGCTTGACGGGTCGTTGAAGTTATAGTTGTAGTATGTATCTACATAACCGCCCAGGCCTACATCTCCGGTAATGGTCTCCACCGTATCCAGGCTGGCGGATTTCATCACCTGGGCACAGGTGCTTAGTGACGCGATCGCCAGGCAAAACAACGCAAGAAAATGTCTCATGAATCAAGGGGTCGCTAAAAGTAGGAACTCTGCGGTTGAAATAAAAAAACCCGGACTAGGGGTCCGGGTTTGGCGCTTTCGGATTGGCTCAAAGGCCTGTAATTGTCTTGTCTTTCGGGTATTTCACTTCAAACTTGAAGGCTCCCTTCCTGGACTCCGACGGCTGGAGCGTCCAGGTCCAGCTCAACTTGCCGGTGTCACGGTTCCAGGAGGCGCCTCCCACATCGGTGACACTCACTTCAATGAGGTTGTTGCGCGATACCGGCACCTGGTCTTCCACCACCATGGTGATGGCTTCTGAACGCGTATTCCTGACGGAGATTTCATAACCCCTTGTCTCGCGGATATTGGATCCAATGGCCTTGCGGGAAGTAAGGTCCTTCACCTTTTCGCGCTTCACCACGATACGTTTGTCACGACCAAGCGATACAGAGAGGGTATCTCTGATGGAGCTCGGGTCAATGAAGGTCTTACCCACAAACGTTCCCTCAAAGAATACGCTGGCCTCGCCGGGAAGCAAGTTGTAATCCTCCCATCCCGTAGCCCGGGCCATCAGGAAGGCATCCGGATCCAGCTTGGGTGCGACGGCATATTGGTACGAAGCCTGCAGATCATGCTTGCCGATCTCCACCATCGTCGGCTTGGTCGATGAAGCCACTGTATAGGGAAGTGCAATCACAAAGGAAGTAGTTACGGCTGACTCCACGGTAGTTACCAGGTCAGCCATCGTAGCCGCGTCGGCTAATGTTACCTCGGCAGGGCCATCTTCAGCACGCTCCATGGCCACCGGGGCTGCCGACTTCATCCGTTTGTCGTAACCACGATACGGCATCACCTGGATGAAGTCGAGCACTTGCGCTGCAAGCTCCGGCTTCAAGCCGCCCAGATTGGGATTCGCCGTTGATAAAATTAACCTGACATTCTTCCACTCTTCGCCGGTACTTTGAAAGACATTGGCTTTATAGCTTAACTGAACCGGGCTCTTGGTGTTGATGGCCCTGAGATCATAAACAGGCTGCCAGCCGGCGCGGGATACCACGTAACTGACCTCCAGTTCGGCCGTAGCGGCGGCATCCGCTGATACGCTCACTACAATCTCACTGGAGTTACGACTGAGAAGTTCATTCTGTGTGTTGATCTGCGACTGAACCCTGGCCATCTTGTCGTTGATCTTCCGGATGTTCGCGTCTTGCTTCATCCGCGATAGTACGATATCGCCCAATCGGTTCCTGAAAAAGTCAGCCATACTCTTTAGTTCCGCCACCGTCAGGTTTGCATTGTTGCCCCCGATGCGCTGATTGGCCACCAACATCGCTTCTTCCTTGTTCAGGATTTCACGCTGACCTTCTTCCACAATCAGTTGGCGCTTGTAATACTCGAGCGAATCCTTCAAGACACGGAGTGACTTCGGCATGTTGATGTCCTGCAGAAAATTCTGACGATGGCTCGTGCCCAGGATGAGAAAATTTCCTTTGCCTGCGACCTGGATGCTCGTGGGGTCCAGTTGTGCAGCAAGCCCTCCCAGAATGAGGTTG
>JAYRXB010000580.1:0-3876 GCA_041917735.1 Cyclobacteriaceae bacterium | reverse complement strand
GGATCTTCCTTGGCCGGCGAGACTGCATCAACCACCACCCAAACGATTGAAGGTGACTACACGGTGGAGGTAACCAAGGCAGTTTGTACTACCGAAGGCGGCATCGTCATTGATCGCGCGCCGCTGCCGGTTGGTCTATTGCCCAACCAGGTGGTGATCTGCAATGACCCGGAAAACACGGATCCGGCCACCTCACAGGTTGACCTGGACCCCGGTGTGTTTACCAAGTACAACTGGTTCAAGAATGAACTTAGCCTGGGCTTCACCCAGCAGGTATACACCGCCGACAGCGAAGGACTTTACCGGGTACAGCTCACCAACTCGTTCGGGTGCATTGCCCCGGACGAAGTGGAAGTGCTCAACGATTGCCTCCCGGTGATTGAAGCCCCGAATGCCTTCCGGCCATCCTCTGGCGTTGATTTGAACAAGAGTTTCTTTGCGATCACAAATTTCATCACCGATGACTTTAGCATATTCATTTTCAATCGGTGGGGCGAGCTCGTGTTCACCTCAACCGACAAGGACTTCAAATGGAACGGTGGCATCAACAATTCACTCGCTCAGCCCGCTCCCGGAGGGTCGTATTCGTATGTAATCCGTTACGTGAGCTCCTTCCGCCCCGAAAAAGGCGTCCAGGAGAAGCGCGGGGGTGTTGCCCTGCTGCGGTAGAAACGATTCAATTTCCAACCCGGCCGGTGGCGTTGTCAATCCGCGGCACTACCTTTGCTCCGCTGAATTGTCCTTTAATTCCACTGCCATGAAAAGACTACAACTGCTTTCCCTCCTCCTCGCCCTGGTAGCAATCACCACGGGGGCTCAATTGATCAAGACTTCATTGACCCTCACAGTCCGCGACGAACTGGGTAATACGGTAGAAGGTGCCAGCGTTGCCCTCTACGAAACAGAAGCAAACTATACGGAGGAGAAAAATCCCGTGGCCTCCGGAACCACCGATGCAAAAGGGGTGATAAAAATGAAGGAGCTGAAGGCCATCCCCTACTACGTCATTGTCCGCAAAGGTGACCTGGACAATTCCGGGGCCGGTGAACAAATCGGCAAGCTGGAGGCCAACAAGATCAACAAGGCTACCGTCATTATCCGATGACGTTGGCATCGCTGCCGGAGGCAATTGCAACGTATGCGCTCCGATGGCCGGAGGAGAAGGCTATCGCCAGCCGCTACGAATCGTTACTTCAACATCCAGACGCCTTTCAGCGCACGCACCTGCCCGGTCATATCACCGGCTCAGCATTCATCGTCAACACCGGCTTCACCCACACCCTCCTGGTGCATCATGCCAAGTTGAACCGATGGCTACAGCCCGGGGGGCACGCGGATGGCGACACCGATGTTGTTGGTGTGGCCCGACGGGAAGCCAACGAGGAGACCGGGGTCACGAATCTTGTTCTTGTGAGCCCGGGCATTTATGACCTCGACATCCACCCCATCCCCGCACGGATGGACTTTCCACTCCATGATCATTATGATGTGCGGTTTCTCTTTCAGGCCTCCATGGACGAGGCCGTAGTCGTGAGCGAAGAGTCGCTCGACGTCCGATGGGTACCCCTGGCCGACCTCGAACGCTACAACGCAGAGCCTTCGGTGATGCGCCTGCGTTTAAAACTTCCACGTTAGTCTGATTTTTTTCTTGCAATTTTGGCATCATGACAGAAGCCCCGGTGGGTACTTCCCTGGCCACGGCCGCAGAACAACTGGCCGAAGGCAAACTCGTAGCCATCCCGACGGAAACGGTGTATGGCCTTGCAGGAAATGCCCTGAACATCGATGCGGTCGTGGGCATTTTTGAGGCTAAAGGACGCCCCCGCTTTGACCCGCTTATTGTACATGTGCCGTCGTGGGAAGTCGCTCAGAATTATGTGCGTGATGTCCCTCCCCAAGCCGCCACCCTGGCCCACCGTTTCTGGCCCGGCCCCCTCACGCTGCTCCTGCCGCGGAACCCCACAATCCCTGACATCGTCACCAGCGGACTTGATCGCGTAGGCTTGCGCTGCCCGGATCATCCACTCACCCGGGAGTTGCTGGCACAACTCCCCTTCCCGTTGGCCGCTCCGAGTGCCAACGCCTTTGGCTATGTAAGCCCCACTACTGCCGTTCATGTACGACAGCAGTTGGGAAGAAAGATCGCCTACATTCTTGACGGCGGGCCATGCCGGATCGGTATCGAATCCACCATCGTTGGCTGGGAAGAAGGACAAGCCATCATCTACCGGCTCGGCGGGATCAGCGTGGAACAAATCGAATCGGTGCTGGGGCCGGTAACTGTTCGCACACACTCCAGTTCAAAGCCCCAGGCGCCGGGGCAGTTGCTCAGGCACTATGCGCCCGACAAACCTTTTTACCTCGGAGACATTGATCACCTGATCCGGGAACATCAACTCCGGAATCCGGGAGTACTGAGCTTCCAGAAGACTTCATCGTCTTATCCCAATCACTTTGTGCTGTCGGAATCCGGCGACCTTCATGAAGCGGCCAGAAACCTCTTCGGCATGTTGCGTGCCCTCGATCAACTGGAGGTGGATGGTGTGGTGGCCGAAGAAGTTCCTGAAAGAGGGCTTGGACGCGCCATCAACGACCGGTTGCGGCGCGCGGCGACCCGCTGATGCCGATTCCAAACAATGCAAAATCGTAGCGAACAGGATCATCCGGATCCAGGAGGCGTAGGTTCTCCGTGAGTTCCAGCGCGGTCTGCCAGTCCATACCTTTCCGCTGTATCAGCTTCAGCTTTCGCGCCACCCGCTCCACGTGCAGGTCGCACGGGCAGACCAATTGCGCCGGCGATATTCTTTTCCAAAGGCCGAAATCAACACCCCGGTCGTCGGAACGAACCATCCACCGCAGGAACATATTCAAGCGCTTACATGCTGACTTTCGCTCCGGCGTCGCCACATGCTTGCGGGTGCGCGCCGGGTAGTCGGGCAGGCTGAAAAACTCACGGTGAAAGCGTACCAGTCCGTGCTCGACGGTTCGTTCTTCAGGCTCAACCACAAAAAGGTGCTCCAGGGACCTGTGTTTGCGGTAATGCGCCTGGAGGAATGCCACAAAATAGAGGAGGTCCGTACCATTAAACGTCCGATGCACAAACGACTCCAGTTTTTTCAGGTCCCGGGGCTTGTGGTTAACAATAAAGTCGTGGGGCGAGGAACCCATCAATTGCATCAGTCGGTCGCAACTGCGAATGATGGTAACCCGCTGGCCCCAGGCAAGGATAGCCGCAAAAAAGCCTGCAATCTCGATATCGACTGCATCGTTGAACCTGTGCGGTATGGAAATGGGGTCATTGGGGATGAAGTCCGGCTGATTGAAGCGATCGGCTATTTCATCCAGGAGTGGCTTCCACTCCATCACAGCTGCTGCACGACGCCTGTTCATTTCACAAATTTGACCTCCACGCGGCGATTGACCATACGCGCATGATCATCCCGTTCATCAACCATCGGACGGCGCTTGCCGAACCCCTGCGCGGATAGCCGTTCAGGAGCAATGCCCCTGGAAATCAGGTAAGCCCGGACACTGTTCGCCCGGTTCTGACTTAGCTCCAGGTTGTATTCGTCGCTGCCGATATAGTCGGTATGGCCCGACAGTTCTGCCCGCCAAAGGGGTTGTTGATTCAGGATTTCGACAACCTTGTTCAGTTCCGCAAATGAAACCGGGAGCAGCACATAGCGATCAAATTCAAACTGGATGTTCCGGAGTACGTGTACTTCTTCTGTCCGGACTTCTGTTCCATCGTCCCAGACCAACGGTTTTTCCCCTGGAGAATCCGGCGGGTCAAGCGGAACCACCGACACGTCGTCAATGTAGAAATAGGCACTGCCGCCCAGCATGGGGCTTCGTCCCTTGCGCGCTTCTAACTGT
>JAYRXB010000579.1:0-4149 GCA_041917735.1 Cyclobacteriaceae bacterium | reverse complement strand
TTGCCCGGCAGGAAGGTCGGCGTCCGCGCATCCTGGTGGCCAAGATGGGACAAGACGGTCATGATCGCGGTGCAAAGATTATCGCCACGGGATTTGCCGACCTGGGGTTTGATGTGGACATCGGCCCGCTCTTCCAGACCCCGGAGGAGGTAGCCCGTCAAGCCGTGGAGAACGACGTTCACGTGGTCGGCATTTCAAGCCTCGCCGGCGGGCATAAAACGCTAGTTCCCGAGCTGATTCAAAGCCTTGCGAAAATGGGGCGCCCGGACATTCTCATCGTAGCCGGGGGAGTAATTCCGTCGGCGGATTATGCTGTTCTGAAAAAAGCGGGCGTAGCGGGAGTTTTTGGCCCGGGAACACCCGTCACCAGCGCAGCCCAGGCCATCCTGGAGCGACTGCTCAGGAAATAGCTTCACCTTATTTTGGATTGGTGCGGTGATTCCCGGTGGGCGCCAATTGCGTATCTTTAACGTTCCAACCACGAATATGTATGCGTAGGATTATTCCGGCAATCCTGGTCCTGCTTGCCTTGACAACGTTTGTCCAGGCACAGACAAAAGAAGAAAAAGCAAAAGCGAAGGCCGCCAAAGAGCTGGCAAAGTACGAGAAGGGCCTTGTGAAGACGGAGGAGGCGCTGGTAAATGGCAACTATAAGAGCGCCAAGTCCCAGTTAACGAAGGCAAGAAAGAAAATCGTGTCGAAACTGGGCGCACAAAACGTGCTCAGCGCGCGCATGTACCTGATGGATGCACGCGCCGACCTTGGCTTGGGAATGCCGAAAGACTTTGAGCTGAGCGTCCAGAACGCGCTCAAGGCCAGCGTTGCCGTAAACGGTGAAGCCAGCGAGAAGCACGCGGGGACCTTAATTGAAATTGGGGATCTGTATAACCAGTATGGCTCTTACCGGGTCAGCCGCGAGTACCTCGAAAAGGCGAAACAAATCATCGATGTAGGAACCTTCAGCAAGGATGCCATTCGAGCCAGGTTAGATATCGTGCTCGGCGAGACCATGGTTGGACAGGGCTACTGGAATGAAGCGCTCGCCCTGGCCAGGGGTCAGGAAAGCTATTTTGCCAAGCGCGCCGTGAAGCAGGAGACGATCCCTGATGGCAAGGGCGGTTTGAAAAGCCGGAAAATTCCGGAAGAAGAACTCACCGTCCGTTTCAGCGAATATGCGCGCGTGCTTACCCTTATCGGCAACGCCTATGGCCACCAGGGCAACCTGCGCAGTGCCGATTCCGCGTTCGTGTTTGCCGCCACCTGGATCAAGCGCAACCTCAACGATCGCTGCCTCCCCTATCTCCAAAACCAGTTTGATAACGCCAACATGCTGGTGGAAAATGGCAATGAGACACTCCCCAAGGAGTTGAAATACGATAAAACGCTCACGGTGTTCCGGGCCTACTTCTACCCGGCACACCGTCTTTCCATTCAATTGTACGAGGCCTATATGAAAGAATTGCTTCGTGACAGCGAAGACAGCCGGTATGCAAACGTCAAGGCGGAATATGAGAGCCTTATCAAGAAGGAATTTCCGGAGAAAAGCATCTACACGGTGCGCTTGAAGGCCATCGAGTACGACAAGAAACTGGATGCCCAAAAAACAAAGGGGCTGGAAAAAGAGGCAAGCGCGTTGATCACCAATTCGCCCATACTTTCCCGCAAGAGCCTGCTCACCGCTGAAGTGCTCGACTTCCTTGCCCAGTTGGCCACCATTCAAAAGAACTATACTGCTGCAGAAAAATCGCTTCGGGAGATCATCGATATCAAAGCCGATCTCTACGGTGATGCGGCCCCGGAAACCCATCTCGCACGTTTGCAGTTAGCCAATTTTCTCCTGGACAATACCAACAAAATCACAGAAGCCGGGCAGATCTACGATGACAGTTTCAACAAAGTACTGAAGGATCAAATTGGTTCCTGGCACAAGGATCACCTGGACCTGCTCAACCACCTGGCCAGCTACTACGAAATGACGGACCAGTATACCAAGGCTGTTGATGCCCTTGATCGTGCTACGCTTGTGGCCCGCGGCAAGTATGACGATGCCGACTTCAAGTATGGCGATGAACTTACCAAGATTGCACGACTCCAAATCCGACTGGGGCGCTATGAAGAAGCAGAGACCAACATCAACAAGGCTCTGAAGATCCTGGAAGAATTCGATGACCAGCACGACAAGAAGGGCCTCCTCATCGAGGCCATCGATACCCAGGCCGTACTGTTCGGGATCAAAGGAATGTTTGACGAGGCCGAGGAAGCGCTTAACCGTAGTGGAAAAATCATCCGCAAAGCCGACCAGCCCCTCAACATTGATGCACTGAATACAAGCCAGAATCTGGCAAGTCTTTACATTCAGCTTGGCCAGTATTCCGAAACGAGTGAGATGCTTGACGAAACCATCACGGAGTATACCCGCATATATGGCGATCAGTCCCTGCGGCTGATTGAACCCCTCGTCAACAAGGGGCGCATTCTGCTCGCACAGGGCGACTATACAGAGGCCGACAAGATTGCGCTCCGTGCCAACCAGATCGCCGTTAAGATTTACACGGACAAATCGACAAAGACAGCGGTGACACAGAAGCTGCTCAGCGACATTGACTACACCATCGGTGACTATGACCTGGCCGAAGACAACATCAAGCTTGCGCTGACGAGCCAGGAGAAGCAATTCGGCCGAAAGCACATCGAAGTGGCCAAATCACTCTCCCAGCTTGCACTGATCAAGTTCTACAAAGGCGACAACAAGGATGCGGTAGAGAAAATCATGCTGGAATCACGCGACATCATGGGCGAGCGACTGGGGAAAGAAAATCCTCAATACGCCGATATCCTGAAGAATGTCGCCATCCTGTACATCTCCGAAGGCAAGTATGACATCGCATTCAATTCCCTCACCCAGGCTGAAGCCATCTGGCGCAAAAAGACCGGAAGGAAGAACAGCATCCAGGCAGCATCCATCTTCGCCTTGACGGGCGACGTCTACTACCAGTTGAAGCGGTACGATCAGGCGGAAGAGTTCTATAAGAAAGGGAAAGACTTGTACGAAAAGTACTTCAGTGACACCCATCCCGAGTACGTAAAAATCCTTTCCAAGGTCGCCAAGGTGTACTACATGAAGAAGGACTTCAAGGGTGCCAAGAAAAACATCGAGCAGGCTCTCAACAATTACGAGAACTTCATCAAGCAGTTCTTCCCGGCCCTGAGTGAACGGGAAAAGGCCAAATACTGGAACACGATCAAGGGCGACTTTGAGTTCTACAACACCCTTGCCTTCAGTCAGCTGGAGGACTTCCGCGACCTGAGCGGCAAGGTCTACAACTACCAGCTCCTCACCAAGGCGTTGCTGCTCAGCTCGTCAATCAAGATTCGCGAACGCATCCTCAACAGCAAGGATGAAGCACTCAAAGCCTCCTATGCATCATGGGTTCAGAAGAAGGAATTCCTGACCAACGTGATGTCGATGAGCAGCCAGCAATTGCTGGACAATGGCATCGACCCCAACCTGCTGAGTGCCGAAGTAGAGAAGCTTGAACGCGAGTTGAGTGAACGGTCAGAAATCTTCGGCCAGGGCTTCGAGAACAAGCGCATCACGTACGAGAATGTGCAGTCGTCGCTGGGCAAAAATGAGGTTGCCGTGGAGCTTGTACGCTACCGGCACTTCAACCACACGTTTACCGATTCGATTGTATACGTGGGTTTGTATGTAAAGGCCGAGAAGAGCCGCCCCAAGGTCGTTACGCTGGGAGACGGGAAGCTCATGGAAGGAAGGTACTTTAGGAATTACCGGAACAGCATCATTCGGATGACGCAGGATGAGGTTTCGTATAAAGTCTATTGGGAGCCGCTTCAAAAAGAAATCGGGCAGTATTCCACCATCTTTATTTCTCCCGACGGTGTCTACAACCAGATCAACCTCGAAGCCATCCCGACGCCGGATGGAAAATACGTTATTGACAACTCCAACATTGTTATGGTGAGCAACACCAAGGATTTGTACCTGCGAAAGGCCAAGGCCAAGATCGCGGGTGGAGCTCCCTCCAACAATGCGTCCATGTTTGGAAACCCGAAATTCTATCTCACGGCCTCCGCAAAGCGGGAGTGGACCGACCTCCCCGGCACTGAAGCAGAGGTGGATGAGCTGAA
>JAYRXB010000578.1:0-2726 GCA_041917735.1 Cyclobacteriaceae bacterium | reverse complement strand
AATGGTCATGCTGTTCACATTGCGCTGATAGGATTCAAACTCCCCCTGAAGGCTTGCCGCACGGGCATTCAGATCCTGGTCCAGTTGCTTTCCCTTTGCCTCCAGTTTTTCACGGCCCGCCTTTGAATAATCGTAATACTTGAGAACCGTATCGGCATTCACGTAGGCCATCGTCAGGTTCGCGGACGAGCCACCGGCATTCGGCGAGGAGGCCTGGGAGCCGCTGAAGTGCAAATAGTAAAGGACGACCACGGCAATAGCCAGGACGGCATTCAAGACAAGGGAGATGTTCTTCATACTGGTTTAAATTGGGTGGCAAATATAATGGAATAACCACTTACTGGTCATACCATTTCGCGTACATGGGATAGTTACGGGCCGTGCGGGCAATGACCTCCTTCATTTCCGGGCCGATGTCTTTGAGCCGTCGCGCCGGAATGCCTCCATACACGGAGCCTGGCTCGATCACGGTTCCCGGCAACACAATTGCGCCCGCTGCGATGACCGAGTCGTTGCCAACTACCGCATCATCCATGATAATGGCGCCCATACCGACGAGGATATTGTCACCCAGGGTGCACCCGTGAACCACGGCCGCATGCGCAATGGAAACATTGCTGCCGATTACCGTCTTCGCCTTCTGATAGGTGCAATGAATAATCGCACCGTCCTGGATATTGGTGTTGTTGCCGATCGTAATCGAATGTACGTCACCCCGAACCACCGCATTGAACCAAACCGTACAATTATCACCCATCGTTACTTCCCCGATAACGACCGCATTGTCGGCCAGGAAGCAATTCGCTCCAAACACGGGTGTCAACCCTCGTACAGTCTTGATGATGGCCATAGGCAATAGAAAGCCAAAACTACCCACAATCTCCAAAAATGTAGCTGACAACTTGTCACATAAATTGACCCGATATCGTAAATTTGCGGTCCTATGGCCGGAGAGAAGACGCTGATTGAGGATCTGGACCTGATAACCCCAGGGTTGGGAGAAGGCCAAAATGAGGCCCGTGTAACTGCCACGACCCATACCGGAGGGCTGCGGAAGGTATATATTGAGAGCTATGGCTGTCAGATGAATTTCTCTGACAGTGAGATTGTTGCATCAATCCTTCAAAAGCAGGGCTTTGATACAACTTCAAACCTGGATGAAGCCGATGTAGTCTTCCTGAATACATGCTCGATTCGGGAAAAGGCAGAGCAGACTGTGCGAAACCGCCTTCAGCAGATCAACGGCCTCAAGAAGGAAAAACCGGAGCTGCTGGTGGGTGTTCTGGGCTGCATGGCTGAGCGCCTCAAATCCAAGTTCCTGGAAGAGGAACGCATAGTCGACCTGGTAGCAGGGCCGGATGCCTACCGCGACCTGCCCCAGCTGATCGAAAAGGTCGACGATGGCCAAAAGGCTGTGAACACGTTCCTTTCCCGCGAAGAAACGTACGCCGACATCAGCCCGGTGCGGCTCAACTCCAATGGAGTGACCGCCTTCATATCCATCATGCGGGGCTGCGACAACATGTGCACGTTTTGCGTAGTCCCCTTTACGCGGGGGCGCGAACGAAGCCGCGACCCCCACTCCATTGTTGCCGAGGCTGTTGATTTGTATCAGAAAGGCTACCGGGAAGTTACCCTCCTTGGCCAGAACGTCGATTCGTACACGTGGTCGGAAGTGGAAAACAACAAGGCGCGGCTCAACAGCAAGCAAGTCAACGACCGCGTGAATTTTGCGAACCTGCTCGAGCGTGTAGCCCAGGTCAGCCCGGAGTTGCGTATTCGCTTTTCGACTTCGCACCCCAAAGACATCACCGACGAAGTTCTCCAGGTGATGGCGCGTTACGAGAATATCTGCAAGTACATACACTTGCCGGTGCAAAGCGGAAACTCGAGAATTTTGGAACGAATGAACCGCGGATACAGTCGCGAATGGTACCTGGAGCGTGTGGGCAAAATCAAGGAGATCCTGGGTCATGACTGTGGTCTGTCATCCGATATGATCGCAGGATTTTGCGGGGAGACAGAAGAAGAACACCAGGAAACCCTCGCGCTCATGGAGCAGGTACGTTACGACTTTTCGTACATGTTCATGTATTCCGAGCGACCCGGCACCCTGGCAGAAAAGAGATTCAAAGACGATGTGCCCGAGGAGACAAAGAAGCGTCGCTTGTCGGAGATCATCGCCCTGCAAAACAGGCACTCGCTGGAAAACAATCAGCGTGACGTAGGCAAGACCTTCCGGGTGTTGGTGGAGGGGCCATCCCGCCGTTCCCCGGAATTCCTGCAAGGCCGAAATTCCGCCAACAAAGTGATTGTGTTTCCAAAGAAAAATAAAGTAAAGGGTGAATACGTCTATGTACGTGTGGACCGGTGCACCGGGGCCACCTTGATGGGCGATATCGTGGAGTAACAACGCATGGCAATTACCGACGCAGAGATACAGAGTGTCAAACAACGGTTCGGCATCATCGGCAACGCACCCTTGCTGAACAACGCCGTCCGCGTGGCCATGCAAGTCGCTCCGACCGAGATGACCGTGCTGATCAGCGGGGAGAGCGGCAGCGGCAAGGAATCATTCTCCAAGATCATTCATGCGCTGAGCCCCCGGAAACACGGTCAGTTCATCGCGATCAACTGCGGATCCATCCCCGAGGGAACCATTGATTCTGAGCTGTTTGGCCATGAGAAGGGCTCCTTTCCGGGTGCGCACGAGGCGCGGAAGGGTT
>JAYRXB010000577.1:0-3978 GCA_041917735.1 Cyclobacteriaceae bacterium | reverse complement strand
TCGATCACCTTGTTGCCCAGGCGAGGTCCTGGCGGGATATAGAGTTCCAGTTTTTCTTCACGCTCTTTGGCTTCCTCACCGAGGAGTTTTTCATACGCGCTGAGGCGGGCTTTTCCTTTGGCATGTCGGCCTTTGGGGCTCATGCGCACCCATTCCAACTCGCGCTCCAGCGCCTTCTGCCGTTTTGATTCGGTTTTCTCCTCCTGCAGCAGGCGTTTCTGTTTCTGGTCCAGCCACGAGGAGTAGTTTCCTTTCCATGGAATTCCTTCGCCACGGTCCAGTTCCAGGATCCAGCCGGCCACGTTGTCGAGGAAATAGCGATCGTGCGTAACGGCGATGATGGTCCCCTTGTATTGGCGCAAGTGCTCTTCCAGCCATTGCACCGACTCTGCATCAAGGTGGTTGGTAGGTTCGTCGAGCAGCAATACATCGGGCTCGCGCAGCAGCAAACGACAGAGTGCAATGCGGCGCTTCTCGCCACCAGACAGGTATTCCACCTTCGCATCGGGAGGGGGGCAACGCAAGGCGTCCATGGCGCGCTCCAGTTTGTGATCCAGGTCCCAGGCACCGACAGCATCCAGTTTCTCCTGTACTTCACCTTGCCGCGCGATCAGCTTCTCCATTTTGTCCGGGTCTTCCAACACTTCCGGATCCGCGAATTTTTCGTTGATGGCTTCGAATTCCTTCAGCAGGTCAACGGTCTCTTTCACGCCTTCCTCGACAATCTCCTTTACGGTCTTGTTCTTGTCGAGCTGGGGTTCCTGCTCCAGCATGCCAACGGTATAGGTAAGGTCAGAGACCACTTCCCCCTGGTACTCCTTGTCGATACCCGCAATGATGCGCAGGAGGGACGACTTGCCAGAGCCATTGAGCCCGAGTACGCCGATCTTGGCTCCGTAAAAGAAGGAGAGGTAGATGTTTTTGAGGACTTGTTTGCCCGGCGGGTAGATTTTGTTTACCCCCGTCATGGAAAAGATGATTTTTTCGTCAGCCATGCAAAAGATTGCGTTTAGCGGGCAAATATGCAGTTTTTAGTCCACAGTCCAACCCCGCCGGCAAGGCTAATTCACCGGCCTGGCAGAGGCGGAGAAGGTGGTGGCTAACATTGGTTTGGGTACCTATTGACTTGGGGGGATTAAATTCTATTTTTGCGGGAATTTTAGACACCACTATGTACTGGACACTGGAATTGGCCTCGTATCTGGAAGATGCGCCCTGGCCTGCGACGAAAGACGAGCTGATTGACTTTTCCATCCGTTCCGGCGCGCCGCTTGAAGTGGTGGAAAACCTCCAGGAACTTGAAGACGATGGTCAGCCCTACGAAAGCATTGAAGAGATCTGGCCGGACTATCCAACCAAGGAGGACTTTTTCTTCAACGAGGACGAGTACTAGTCAATTTGAAAATTTGATGATTTGAAAATTTGAAAATGGCTGGTGTGGAGGCCGTTTTGAATTTTCAGATGTGACCGCCGGCTGATGCCTGAATTCCAGCCTTAGCTTATTGCTTGCTCTTAAGCAACGCCTCAGCCACCACCAGGTCTTCCGCGGTGGTTATCTTGATGTTCTCGTAACTCCCTTCAAATAGCGAAATGGGGTTGCCGGCACGCTCAGCTACACTGGCGTCGTCGGTAAGCGCCGGATCTTCACGCTGTGTATACGCACGCTGGATAAGGTCAATATCGAACGTTTGTGGCGTTTGAATCAGCCGGAATTTCGAACGGTCCATCGCGCGGGTGGTATCCTGGTCGGTCATACGAATGGACTCCTTTAGTCGGACGGCAGCGACGGCCGTTCCATGCACGGCAGCCAATCGAAATGAAGCGCCGATGATGTCTTCGCTGACGAGGGGTCGTACCCCGTCGTGGATAGCGACAAGACCCGGGCCATCGACTTTCTCCAGTCCCCGTTTCACCGATTGAAACCGCGTTTCGCCTCCGGTTTGCAGCGTAAGGGGAATGGAAAAACTATGCGTACTGACGAGCTGGTGCCAGGTTTCAAAATCGTCGGCAGGCAGGACCAGCACGATGTGAACGTCCGGCGAGTAACGGTGAAAGGCCTCGAGGGTGTGAAACAACACCGGCTTGCCACACAATTCGATGAATTGCTTGGGCAACGAACTCTTGATGCGGGTGCCTTTCCCTCCGGCAACGATTATGGCAAATTCTTTCTTCTTCATCCGCTAGACTGCCAGGTAATTTGAAAATTTGAAAATTCGGTAATTTGAAAATTGATTCCGTTCCAAGGAAGGCAGTCAAAATTAGCTTCTCTTCTTGGTTTAAGGTGCAAGTGCTTATCTTTATCAAAAGTTCATATGCCGAGAATCCTTCTCCTTGTCCTTAATGCTGTCGCTTTCGGCTTCCTGCTCTTCACGCTGATTCGAGTTTATCAGACCCAGGCGCCAGGAAACACAAGAATGATTCGCCTTGTTGGAGGGATAATTCTTCTGGTAGCGCCCGTCGCCATGCTGGCGAATATCATCAAGCCTACACCAGTTTATATGCTCATCTATCCGCTCGCAATTGGTGCATTCGTCTATCTTGTGCGGCTTAGGGATTGATCGCAGGCCGCAATTTCAAATCTTCAAACTTTCAAATCAGATAATCAGCATCGCGTCCCCGTACGTCAGGAACTTATACTTCTCTTTCTTGGCAACCTGGTAGGCCTGCATGATGAGATCATAGCCACCAAAGGCGCAGGCCATCATGAGGAGAGTTGATTCAGGCTGATGGAAGTTGGTCACCAATCCGCTGCAAATCTTGAAGTCGTACGGAGGGAAAATGAACTTGTCGGTCCAGCCTTCGCGTTCTTTGAGCCGGTTGTTCGCAGATACGGCGGTCTCCAGGGCGCGCATGGTGGTGGTGCCAATCGCGCAGACCTTGTTCTTCTCGTCGAGTGCTTTGTTGACAATCTTGACGGCTTCGGAACCCACGATGAAATTCTCGGAATCCATCTTGTGTTTGGTAAGGTCTTCCACGTCTACCGCCCGGAACGTGCCCAACCCGATGTGCAGGGTAACGTAGGTCATGTCGATGCCCTTGAGTTGCATGCGCTTCAGCAGCTGGCGGGTAAAGTGTAACCCGGCAGTAGGAGCCGACACGGCGCCTTTCTTTTTGGCGTAGATCGTTTGAAACCGCTCTTTGTCCGCCGGCTCAATCTTTCGGCGGATGTATTTGGGGAGAGGGGTCTCGCCCAACTGTTCGATGATTTTATCAAAAGCCTCGGAATCGCCGTCAAACAGGAACCGGATGGTACGGCCACGTGAGGTGGTGTTATCAATAACTTCCGCAACGAGGTCGCCGTCGCCGAAATACAATTTGTTGCCCACCCGGATTTTGCGGGCAGGGTCCACCAGCACATCCCACAGGTGCATTTCCGCATTGAGCTCGCGAAGCAGGAATACTTCAATCTTCGCCCCGGTTTTTTCCTTGCGGCCGTAGAGGCGGGCGGGGAATACCAGGGTGTCGTTGCCCACGAATACATCACCTTCACCGAAGTAGTTGACGATGTCCTTGAAGACCTTGTGTTCGATCTTGCCCGTGTCTTTGTGGACGACCATCAGGCGGGCGTCGTCGCGGTTTTCAGCCGGATGGAGGGCAATGAGGTTATTGGGCAGGTCAAACTTGAATTCGGATAGCTTCATACAGTGGGGAGGGTGTGGGGTCGGAAGGTCGCCAACAAAATGCCGGACGAGTGGATCATAAGCTTACGGGCTTGTGCGGCCGGGGGCCGATTATATAAATAAGGCTGCAAAAATAAGCCTTTTGTTTTAATTCGGGCCATTTTCATAACCGAAATGAATTTTTTCGCGTTTATTTGACCATGCTCGTCATACGTCTTATCGCTGAGAGTTTTGCCTTCGCCTGGAAGGCGCTCAAGTCCAATGTGCTCCGTACCATCCTGTCCCTGCTTGGAGTGACGGTGGGCATTTTCGCCATTATTGCCGTATTCACCCTGGTCGACTCCCTGGAGAAGAACAT
>JAYRXB010000576.1:0-1553 GCA_041917735.1 Cyclobacteriaceae bacterium | reverse complement strand
CCTGTCGGAAGGAAAGAAGATTGTCTTTACTCACGGGAAAGATGGGAAGTACGATTCCGACGCACGGTCCACCGAAAAGGGTGAATTCGAGACGGGCGACCTCATTGTGCTGCTGAACGAAGGCAGTGCTTCTGCTTCTGAAATTCTGGCCGGTGCACTGCAGGACAACGACAGGGCGCTCGTAGTAGGGCGGCGCTCCTTTGGTAAAGGACTGGTGCAGTCTCCCTTTGACCTTAGCGACGGATCTGAATTGCGGTTGACCATCTCACGCTATTACACGCCAAGCGGCAGGTCTATCCAAAAGCCGTACGGCGACCTGGAAGAATACTCACGCGATATCAACAAGCGATTCCGTCGTGGAGAATTTTTTCATGCAGACAGCATACACTTCAGCGATAGCCTGAAGTACCAGACGGCCAACGGCCGGACGGTTTACGGAGGAGGAGGGATCATGCCGGATTACTTCGTTCCCCTGGATACCACCCAAAACAGCCGTTACCTCAATGAGTTGTATATCTCAAATTCCATCCAGGAGTTTACGTTCAACTACGCTGCGTCACACAAGGAGGAATTGAAACGGATGAGTTTCGAGAAGTTTCTGACCCAGTTTATCGTGACAGACGCCATGCTGGAAGATCTTGTAAATGTGGGGAGACAGAACAAGGTGACCCCGGACCGCAAGGACCTGGCCCGCCACAAGGCCATTTTTCAAATCAATGTCAAAGCACAGATTGCTCGCCGCATTTGGGAAAACCCGGGATTCTATCCGGTCTTCAATGAGTCCAATGAAATCCTTCAACAGGCCATTCGACTCTTCGACCGGATACCTGATCTGAACCGATCACGGATGTAGCTGGGTTACGCCCGGCTTCCGGGAAATTCCTACCTTGGTCTTTGTTTAGCGACGCAAGACCATGTTCTACCATCACCTGGGGAAAATACCCTCGAAGCGCCACATCCAGTTCAAGCAGCCGGATGGGTCACTCTATAAGGAAGAGGTCGTCAGTTCGGAAGGTTTTTCCGGGATCTATTCCATCCTGTACCACATCAACCCGCCGACCCGGATCAAGTCGCTGGGTCAGCCGGTACCCTTTGGCCCAAAGATCCTGGAGAACTACGGACTGCGTCAGACGCACCTCAATACCGCCAAGGTTGGCGTAACGGGCGAGGACTTTCTGTCCGCGAGAAAAGTCTTGCTCATGAACAACGACTGCTCAATGGCCATCTGCACACCCAGGCAGCGGAAGATGGATTACTTCTACAAGAATGCCGAGGGCGATGAGGTGTTGTTTATACACGATGGCAGCGGCAAAGTCATCTCCCAGTTCGGCGTGGTGGAGTTTCGCCAGGGCGACTATGTGGTTATCCCCAGGACAGTCATCTATAAGATTGAATTCAACGATGGCCCGCTTCGGGTTCTGGTTATCGAGAGCGCATCACCGGTGGAAACCGTGAAGCGGTACCGTAACCGCCTTGGCCAGTTGCTGGAGCATTCGCCCTACAGTGAGCGCGACATTCGCCCGCCCCAGGAACTGGTGACAGATACGTCGCGG
>JAYRXB010000575.1:0-2853 GCA_041917735.1 Cyclobacteriaceae bacterium | reverse complement strand
TTCTTCAACTACGCCATCACGCGCTGGACGCCCAACAAGCACCTTCATCTCGTCGGAGGGCTTTACCACACCAACGACAACTACGTCGGCGGGACCACGGGCCAGGTGGGTGGTTTCATGCTCGGCTACGAATACAAGATCACGAAGAGGTTTCTGCTCATGGGCGACTTCATCTCCGGCAACAACAAGAAGTCGACCACGGTACTTGGTGGCGGGTACAACTTCGGTCAACGGGTGCAGCTCTTCGCCGGCGCCTTGCTCGGGTTCCCCAACCGGCAACTGCCCAACGGCGTGGTGCTTGAATTGAACTGGTTTGGGTGGGACTTTATGCAGGAATAACCGGATGCTGTAGCTTGTGGGCGAATATGGCCGATCCCATCACCATCCGCGCCGCCCAGATCGACGACCTGACGGGCATCATGGAATTGTTTCGGGATACCGTGCAAACCGTGTGCGCCGCAGACTATACGGCCGACCAGCGCAGGGTATGGGTTGATCGGGGCATGAACCGGGAGCGGTGGCAAGTGCGCCTCACAAAACAGTTCTTTCTCGTCGCCGAAGTAAACCATCAACTCACCGGTTTCGGCTCCCTGGACGGCAACACCTACATTGACCTGATGTACGTCCACAAAGACGCCCAAGGAAAAGGCATTGCCACAGCCTTGCTGACCGCCCTCGAGCAGGAAGCGTTGCGGCACGGCGTGAAGGCGGTCACCTCCGACGTCAGCAAGACAGCCCGGCCGTTTTTCGTACGGATGGGGTATCGGGTGCTGGAAGAGCGCACCCAGGTACTGGACGGTGTAGCCATCAGCAACTACCGGATGGAGCACCTGCTGGCGTGAACCCTCTTGGATTCGACCGCCAAGACTGATAGATTGATGCTGTGAAACTTCTCGTGAAACGTATAAGCGTCCCCGTCTTGGTGTGGGCCGTTGTGCTTGCGGGGATGGCGATCAGCTGGGAGCCGTTCTACATCCTCTCCTTTGCCGCCCTCATTGTCGGCATACTCCATGCGGTGCACCATGCTGAAGTCGTGTCAGCCCGTATTGGCGAGCCCTTTGGCGCCGTGGTGTTGGCCATCGCGGTCACCATTATTGAAGTGTCCATCATCGTCTCGCTCATGATGGAGTCGGGCGATACCAACGCGGCCCTGGCCCGCGACACCGTCTTCGCCGCCGTGATGATCATCCTCAACGGCATGATGGGCTTGACACTGCTCGTTGGCGGAATCAAGTTCCGCGAGCAACAGTTTTCCCTGCAGGGTGTACGTTCGGCGCTCACCGTGCTGGTGGCGATCTCCACGTTTACACTTATCCTCCCCAACTTCACACTGGCCGTGGAGGGACCGTACTATCATACCAGTCAGTTGATTTTTGTCGCCGCCGTTACGCTGATCCTGTATGCCAGCTTCCTGTTTGTCCAGAATTTTCGGCACCGACAGGATTTTATGAGCAATGAAGAGCAGGGCGAGGCCCCCCACGCGCGCCCGGAAGGAAAGACAGCGCTGTTCAGTGCGGTGCTTTTACCCGTCTTTCTTGTAGCCGTGGTGCTCCTTGCCGAACACCTGGCCCCTGAACTGGAACACCTCATCGAAAAGGCGGGTGCGCCGAAAGAAATTGCCGGTGTGATCATCGCCAGCATCATCCTGCTGCCGGAAGGGATTTCCGCATTGAAGGCCGCGCTGCAGAACAAACTTCAAACCAGCCTGAACCTGTCACTGGGTTCGGCCCTCGCCAGCATTGGGCTCACCATTCCGTCGGTCGCGGTGGTGTCGCTGGTCACCGGCCTGCCGCTCGCCCTGGGCATCGGAGAAGAGTACATGGTGCTGTTTATCTTGTCCTTGTTTATAAACGTCCTGTCCTTGGGCACCGGGCGTACGTCCATCATCCACGGCATCGTGCTCCTGATCACGTTTATCATTTACCTGATGCTGGTGATTATTCCCTAAAGAGAAAACCCTTGGTTGCCCGGGTCGTGAACGGATACTAACTTTGAACAGCACGTTTTTCGCATGATACCCTCATCCATCCTCGACGAATTGCACGCGCCATACCCCCTCACCCCCGAGCAGGTGAGCTTCTACCAGGCCAAGCGTTACATCAAGCTGAAGCAGGTCTTCACGCGCGAACTGCTTGACTTCTTCAGCGAACACATCGGCCGGGCCGTGAGTGCCCGCAGTGCCGCGAAACCCACGCTTGACCAGCGCGACACCTACGGCAAAGCCTTTTTGCAGATCATGAATCTCTGGCGCGAAGACGAAACCATTCGCGCGTTCGTGATGAGCAAGCGTGTGGGCGGCATCGCCAGCGGATTGATCCAGGCGAGGGGCGTACGGCTCTATCACGACCAGGCTTTATTCAAAGAAGGCGGCGGTGGCATCACCCCGTGGCACGCCGACCAATACTATTGGCCGTTGGAGACCGACAAGACCTTGACGGCCTGGATCCCGCTTCACGCCGTCCCGCTGGAGATGGGTCCGTTGGAATTCAGCGCTGGCAGCCACGTCATCACCGACGGCCGCGAGCTTAAGATCAGCGACGACAGCGAGAAAGCCATCGAGCGGCGCTTGCGGGTGACCGATTTCCCCCACGTGATCGAACCCTTTGACACCGGCGAGGTGAGCTTTCATTCCGGCTGGGTGTTCCACCGTGCCGGCGCCAACACCACCTCTCACATCCGCAAAGTGATGACCATGATTTACATGGACAAAGACATGCGGCTCAAGCAGCCCGAAAACAAAAACCAGGAAGACGACTGGGCCACCTGGTGCCCCGGCGCCCGCGTCGGCCAAATCATCGATACACCCCTCAACCCCGTCATTTGACTCCTCACTTTTTCACACGCAACCTCAAG
>JAYRXB010000574.1:0-1709 GCA_041917735.1 Cyclobacteriaceae bacterium | reverse complement strand
GTCGAGCAGGATGAAGGCATTGTTGAGCGTGCGGCCGCGCATGTAGGCCAGCGGGGCAATCTCAATGATCTCACGCTCCATATAGTACTGCAGCTTCTCAAACGGAATCATATCGTTGAGCGCATCGTAGATCGGACGCAGGTACGGGTCGATCTTTTCTTTCAGATCGCCCGGCAGGAAGCCAAGGTTCTCCCCTGCCTCCACCGCCGGACGGGTGATGATGATCTTCTTGACGTGTTTGTTCTTCAGTGCCTTCACGGCCATAGCGACCGACACATACGTCTTACCGGTTCCCGCCGGGCCAAGGGCAAATACAAGGTCGTTGTCGATGACCGCCTGAACCAGCCTCCGCTGGTTGGCCGTCTTCATCTTGATCGGCGTGCCCTTGGTGCCGTACAGCACGATGCCATCCGGTGAATCATCCGGAACATATTCCTGCTTCTCCTGCGTGATATACCCGCGCACGTTCTCTTCGGTCACCTTTCCAAACTGGTGGAAGTGGTCGACCAGGGAGTGCAGGATATCCGTGATCTGGTTGATGTCAGCCGTTTCTCCTTTAATGAGGATTTCATTGCCCCTTGAGACAATACGGCTCTTCGGAAAGGCGGACGACAACTCGTCGATGTTTCGATTGCCAGCCCCCAGGAACTCAACGAGGGGGACATTCTCCAGCGTGATGGTCTTTTCGATCAAATTCAGCGAAATGAATTAATTTCGTACCAAGTTAATGAATCTCCCCGAACCCCCGGGGGGCCGACAAAAACCGACTGCTGCCGAATGGCCATCGTCACCCTGCTCAGCGACTCCGGCGAAAGCGACCATTACGTGGCAGCCATCAAGGCGCGGATACTCAGCACCAACCCGGGCCTGACATTGGTGGACATCAGCCACCACATCGAACCCTGCAACATCGCCCACGGCGCCTACGTGCTCAAGTCCGTCTTCCGCGATTTCCCGAAAGGTTCCGTTCACCTGGTCGCCGTCCACTCCACCGGTGAACCCGATAGCCCGTTTGTGGCCGTACAACTCGAGGACCACTACTTCGTGGGTATTGACAACGGCTTGCTCGGGCTCATCTCCGACAAGGCCTACCAGAACCTCATCGAGCTTAATTCCATCAACAGCATCAGCTCGACTTTTCCGGAGCGCGATATCCTGGCACCCGCGGCAGCCAAGCTTGCCAGCGGGGTTTCGATTACGTCGCTGGGTAAACCCCTCGACGACTACCGCAAGCTCGTCAACCGGCACGTCAAGGCCACCAAGCGACAGATTCTCGGTCACGTCATCCGTGTCGACCGGTATGGCAACCTGATCACCAACATCCAGAAATCGGACTTCGACATCCTGAGCAAGGACAAAGTATACACCGTTCAGTTCGGCGGGGAGAAATTTCGCCGCATTCATACCGCCTACCACGAAGCCGAGCAGGGCGACTGCTTTTTGCTGTTCAATAGTGCCGGACTACTCGAAATTGGAATCTACAAAGGGAATGCAAGTGAACTGTTGGGTTTGGGTTATGACAGCCCGGTGAATGTGTTGTTTGATGAGTGATGGCCACGCATTGCACGAATTAGCACGAATTTAGAAACATGCTGATACGGATTGTTAGAATGCATTTTACCGAAGCCGGTGTGGAAGAATTTCTTCAGATCTTCAACGCCCACAAAGTGGCGATCCGGAATTTTCCCGGCTGCACGCACTTGCAATTG
>JAYRXB010000573.1:0-3597 GCA_041917735.1 Cyclobacteriaceae bacterium | reverse complement strand
GCGTTTGGTAGCGATCCCGGTCTGCAACTTCGGCCTCCCGTTGAAGGTACGGAGGCAATGGGACTGAGCCAGCCGCCTCCACAACCTGGGCAAAGGGCAGTTCCGAAGGATTCCACTGAAAGGTTATCAAGCCCGCTGCGCGATCCGCCCAACTGGCTCGTAACTCAATGCCTCCCAACGACTTGTGAAGCGTGAGGCCCGTTGGCCATCGCTTCGCATTTCCGATGGTGCATTTCCAGACTACGGGTGAAGTTGCCTGCAGCCCATCTTGAAGGAGTATTCCGGGTGTCCCAGGGTTGAGAAGGAACACTTCTATGGTTCCCCCGGAGTCTTTTTCAAATCGTATTCGTGCTGGAATTACCTTCGTGTTATTAAAGAAGATGGTAGCGTTAACTGGCAATAATTCAGATAGATGAGAGAAGGAATGGTGGGTAATCTCACCTCCGTTCCAGAGCAAAAGCTTCGATTGGTCGCGTTGGGCCAGCGGGTACTTCGCAATGCGGTTCTCCGGCAGTTCGTAGTGGAAGTCGCTAAGGCGGGTGGAAGGAAGGGATTGCATGGCCAAAAATAGTCCGGCAATTGTATTTGACCCTCATCAACCCCATATTCGTAGCCATGGCACTACAAGCGTCCTATACAAAACGAACTTTTCATTTCTCCTTTAATGCCCGAACCTCTCGCGGCGCCATGAAGCAGCGCGACAGCTGGTTCCTTAAACTCTGGGATTCTGCGTCTCCCGACCAGTTTGGGTTGGGTGAAGCGGCACCCGTGTCCGGATTAAGTGCCGAAAAGCCTTCCGACGTCTACAATCAACTGGATGAATTGTGTGCCAGGATAAACGCGGGGACCAACATGCCAACCTCGGGTGACCTTGGTGAGATGCACGCGAAATTCTCATCCTGGGGACTCTGTTCTTCGGTATACCTGGCACTGGAGACGGCCTGGCTTGACCTTCAGCAGGGCGGGCGTCGGGTCATCTTTGAAAATGCGTTCCACCGCGGAAAGCCGTTGGATATCAATGGGTTAGTTTGGATGGGAGGGCTTGATTTCATGCTCCAGCAGGTGAGTATCAAGGTGGATGAAGGTTTCACGTGTATCAAACTCAAGATTGGAGGTATCAACTTCGAAAAGGAGATGGATATCCTCAATTTCGTTCGTAGAAAGTACTTCCGCGATCAGATCACCATCCGGTTAGACGCCAACGGGGCGTTCAGGCCAGACCAGGCGATGTATAAGCTGTCCGACCTTTCCCGGTTTGACATTCACTCGATCGAGCAACCTATAAAGGCAGGGCAACCATTCCTGGCCGAGTTATGCCAGAAGTCTCCCATCCCGATCGCTTTGGATGAGGAATTGACCGGGATCACCTCCCCGGAGGCCAGGCAAGAACTCCTGGATCGGATCCGGCCACAGTACCTGGTCCTGAAGCCGACGCTCCACGGAGGGCTTCATGGCTGTGCAGACTGGATTCGGTTGGCCGATGAGCGGAAGATCGGGTGGTGGCTGACATCTGCCATGGAAAGTAGCGTTGGATTGAATGCATTGGCCCAATTTGCGGCCCAATACCCGCTGTCGCTTCCCCAAGGCCTCGGAACGGGCATGATCTTTAAAGACAATATTCAGTCCCCGCTGGAGGTAAAACGGGGGCAACTCCTCTGGAATAGCCAAGGAATTTGGGATTTTTCCGATAATGACTAAAAATATTAGTCTTTTCTCTTGCATTTGCTCAAGCGGTTCACTTAGTTTGACTAAAATTATTAGTTATGAACCTCAGGCTTACGAGCAAGCGCCTTTCTTCGGGACGCTTTCAGGTAGATTTTTTGGCCGAGGGCTTTGAGCAGCCCTGCTACGGTTACCTCCTGGTAGACAAGGAGTCACTGGTTTCTGATGTGATTGAGAAAATCCGGCGTCACGTTCTCGCCATGCAGAGCCGTGAAGATTACTTCCAGCGCAACTTGTTGTCGCTGCATACACGAAATGTACATTCGGGAAGGATCCTGTTGTTTGCCAAATGAGCCAGGTCAAAATCAATGAGAACATCCGGTTCTTGCGCAAGGAACTTGGTTTGACACAAGATCAGTTTGCACAGAAGCTGGAGATAAAGCGATCGCTGGTAGGTGCCTATGAAGAAGGACGCGCCGAACCTCGCCTGGAACTGCTTCAGAAAATGGCAGCACTGGGAGGATATTCTGTCGACCTCCTGATCGGCAAGGATCTGAGCCAGATGAAACCCTACGAGAAAAAGGCGCTTCAGGGAAAAGATGTGGTGGTGGTCACGGTGGACGAGCACTCCAGAAACAACATTGAATTGGTTCCCGTTCGAGCCGCCGCAGGTTATCTCAATGGCTACGCGGATCCCGAGTACATCAAAGAACTGCCGCGTTTTAAGCTCCCGATTCTGAAGCAAGGTACGTACCGTGCGTTTGAGATTTCCGGTGATTCCATGTTGCCGATCCTGCCGGGAACCATTGTCGTCGGTGAATGGGTGGAGGATATCGGGAGTATCAAGAACGGCAAACCCTACATCCTCGTCACCAACCGGGAAGGGATCGTGTTCAAGCGGGTGTTCAATTACCTTCAGGAAAGCGGAAAACTTTTCCTTGTGTCGGACAACAGGCAATATGCGCCGTACCAGATCGATGGAGCCGACATCATCGAGATCTGGAGTGCGAAGGCGTACATCAGTGTTGATTTTCCGGATGGTCAGACGAACCCGGAAATGTCGGTTGAACACCTGGCCAGCGTCGTGATGAATCTCAAGCAGGAGATTCAGACACTGAAATCGCAGGCCGTCAAAAAGAAACTTTCTTAGCTGAAAACTTCTCTGTCCCTCCCCAACGGGAGGGGCAGGGGGTTTTATATTTTCAAGGTAGCACGCTTGTCGATCTTCTGTGTGGAAGTCTCGATGAAACGAGACCGGTAGAGAATCGTGCGTGGCGCTTCATACCGAGGCAATTTCTCCTGCAGCAAGGTTTTCAGGCGTTGTTCGAGGTCGTCTGAAAGCGGTTGTGATTCCATGACCAGGCACACTTTTTCTTGTAGCGCCGCGTCCGGAGTACCTGCGATGAAGAACCGGGATGGGATCCCCAGCGATTGAAGCACGGCCCTTACCGTCGGCTCGACCCGGTTTGGGTGAACCTTGTATCCTCCCGAGTTAATTACTTCGTCGGCCCTTCCCAACACCTCAAACCCGCCATCGGGCGTAAACGCTACAAGGTCGTTTGTAAGGATCGGCAGCGGCCCAAGGTGAGTGGCGTGAATAACGAGACATCCACGGGCATCCCCCGACGTTTGGACACCCGGCAATGGATAAAAGCACGACTGACGATGCGGGCCATTGAGTCTCCGCAGTGCAATGTGGGTTAGTGTCTCCGTCATTCCATACGTAGCGATGAACTGTGTTTGCTTCGCCTGCAGTTCGGTAACAATTTCCTCGCTCAGGGATGCGCCGCCGATGATGACGATGGCTGTGCGATCAAGTTCGCTGGGTGATTCCTTCAGCAATTTTGTCAATTGAAGTGGCACCACAGCCAGAAAGTCGACAGGCTCCTTGACATCCTTCAGCGGGTTCGCCGATGGGTCGCGCAGGATGAGGTT
>JAYRXB010000572.1:0-6365 GCA_041917735.1 Cyclobacteriaceae bacterium | reverse complement strand
GTAGTCGTCATCCTGGAGGTAGTCCTTGATGTCCAGGTCCTCGTTGGCATCGGCGCTTTCGGCCGTTTCAGCCGTACCGGCCTCATCGGATGGCGCCTCTTCGGAAGGGGCTTCCACCTCCGGTTCTTCCGGGCCCTCTTCCAGGGCCGGGTTAATCTCAAGCTCCTCCTCAATGCGGTTCTCCAGCTCCGCGGTGGGCACCTGCAGCAGCTTAATGAACTGAATCTGCTGTGGCGACAGCTTTTGTTGGAGGCTTTGGCTGAGACCAAGACGTTGCATGGGGTAAAATTAAGCGATCTGGGGCCGGTGTGGAAATTGGAGGGAAAACAAAATGAAACCAGGGGCGGCAACCGGGCAGCCCGCGATCGCTAATCTGTGATCAGTAAAATCGGTGAACGGCGAGCGGTAAGCATCGGCAGTACCTCCCCGGCTTCCCAATTGCATTTCCCTCCCAAATTGACGTTTTTTGCTGCCCAGTTTGGAAAACAATGAAGCGGTCAAAGATTAAAGAATTGCTGGGTACTCAGCCCTCGGGTCAGCAGGTGACGGTATGCGGATGGGTTCGCACCTTCCGGAACAACCAGTTCATCGCCCTGAACGACGGCTCCACGATTCAGAATCTTCAGGCCGTGGTGGCGCTTGACTCCCAACCGGAAGCGCTGTTGAAGCGCATCACTACCGGTGCCTGCCTCTTGATCACCGGCGAGTTGATACCCTCACCGGCCAAAGGACAAGCGGTTGAAGTGAAGGTTACTGGCCTCGAGGTCCTTGGCGACAGCGACCCCGAAAAATTCCCGCTTCAGCCCAAACGTCACTCCCTGGAATTCCTGCGGGAGATCGCCCACCTCCGGGTTCGCACCAACACCTTTGGCGCCGTCATGCGGGTACGCCACGCCATGGCCTTTGCTGTGCACCAGTTCTTCAACGACCGCGGCTTTGTCTACGTCCACACCCCGATCATCACCGGCTCGGATGCCGAAGGCGCCGGGGCCATGTTTAAGGTAACGACACTGGATATCAACAAGCCGCCCCGCGATGAGCACGGCCATATCGACAGCAAGCAGGACTTCTTCGGTCGCGATACGAACCTGACCGTCTCGGGACAACTGGAAGGAGAAACGTACGCCATGGCCCTGTCTGAGATTTACACCTTCGGGCCTACGTTCCGTGCCGAAAACTCCAACACCACCCGGCACCTTGCCGAGTTTTGGATGATTGAGCCGGAGATGGCATTCTACGACATTCACGACAACATGCATTTGGGGCAAGATCTGCTCCAATACCTGGTGAAGTACGCCCTCGAACACTGCAAGGAAGACATCGAGTTCCTCGACAAGCGCGCCGCGGAAGAGGAAGCCACGAAACCGCAGGAGCAGCGCAGCGAATTGGGTCTCATCGACCGGCTGCGTTTCGTTACGGAAAACGACTTCCAGCGCCTGACCTACACCGAGGCGTTCGACATCCTCCGCAACAGCAACCCCAACAAGAAGAAGAAATTCCAGTACCTCATCGAAAAATGGGGTGCCGACTTCCAAAGCGAGCACGAACGCTTCCTCGTGGAGAAACACTTCAAGAAGCCCGTCATCCTGGTCGACTACCCGAAGGAGATCAAGAGTTTCTACATGCGCCAGAACGAAGACGGCAAGACCGTGGCGGCCATGGACATCCTCTTCCCGGGTATCGGCGAAATCATTGGCGGTTCACAGCGCGAAGAGCGTTACGACCGGCTGATACAACGGGTAAAAGAACTCAACCTGCCTGAAAAGGACCTCTGGTGGTACCTCGAACTGCGGAAATTCGGTTCCGCCCCCCACAGTGGGTTCGGCCTGGGCTTTGAACGGCTGATGCTGTTCGTAACCGGCATGACCAACATCCGCGACGTCATTCCGTTCCCCCGTTTCCCGGGCAACGCAGAATTCTAAATGCTAGGATGACGCGCGGCCCTGGCGCACTACTTCGGCCATCGCCTCCATGTGCCGCTTGAGCGCCGTTCTGCCACGGTCTGAAACTTTGTAGCGAGTATGGGGCTTCCGGTCGATAAATGACTTGGTGACCAGAATATACTTCTCACGCTCAAGGGTCTTGAGGTGGGTGGCCAGGTTGCCGTCGGTAACCTCCAGCAATTCTTTCAATCCGTTGTAGTCGTACGACGGGTTTGCAGCCAGAACCACCATAATCCGAAGGCGGATACTGTGTTCCAGTACCTTATCGAGCAACGAAAAGGGATTCTTCATGACTCGTACTTGCGGTACAGCACGCTGCCATACACGATGTGAAGTACCCCGAAGCCGATGGCCCACAGTACCAACCCGAGTGGCGGAACCACCATGCTTACCAGTCCCAGAATAATTTCCGAGATCCCCAGGAAGCGCACCTCGTCGACGAGATTGGGACTGGCATTGACCAACGCCAAACCGTAAAAGATCAGGCAGGCGGGAGCAAGCAAACCAATTTGGCCATTGTACATCAACAACACGATGAAGATCCCACCGGTCACCAATGGGATCGCCAGGTTAACAAAAAGCCGGCGGCCGGTTTCGTCCCACACGTTCACCCCGAGTCGCCCAGCTCGTCGTGCACTCAGCCAGAACCCCGTTGCCAGCGATGCAGTCAATATCACCAGCGCGATGAATGCCAGCCCTGACAGTACACCCGGTGCGCCAAGCACATCTTCCGAGACCAGCACGGAACCTGTAGATGGCAAGACGTTGAGGTAAGCGATGGCAACACCTGCCAACGCATAAATTCCTGCCAATACACCCGAGAGGCCACTTAGCGACATAAACTTCACGGACCGTTCCATCAGCTTACGCATGGAAGCAAGGTCCTGCTCGAAACCGGGTTGTGGGTTCATCTGAAAAGTACTTTTGCTGTCAAAGTAAGTGCTATCTCCGCCCATTTGCAAAGATTTCATCCGTGTGCAGCAATCATTACCTTGCGATCATGTCAATACCTCCTCCCCAGGGCCAGCTGGTCCGTTCGCTCAGCCTGTTCGCCGCCTTCATGCTCACGGTGAGTTCCGTCATCGGTTCGGGCATCTACAAGAAGGTAGCCCCCATGTCGGTAGAACTGCTCTCCCCCAGCCTGGTGATTCTATGCTGGGTGCTGGCCGGGGTGATTACGCTCTTTGGCGCGCTCAGCAATGCCGAGATCGCCAGCATGCTGGCCGACTCCGGGGGTGAGTATGTGTACTACCGCAAGATCTACAACCGGTTCTTCGCGTTTCTCTACGGGTGGACGAGTTTCACCGTGATCCGTTCGGCCTCGCTCGCCTCCATTGCGTACGTATTCTCCCAGTCGTTCCATGCCCTGGTGCCGCTGCCGGAGCTACCCGCCGAAATCGCCAACCTGTCCCTAATGGGCGTCTTCACTCCCTTCCACAATTTCGGTGTAAAGGCACTGACCATTGGGCTCATCGTAGTCCTTACCATAGTCAACTACCGCGGACTCAAAGGAGGCGAAGGGTTGAGCCGCTACGTACTCATCCTGGTGACTGCGGTCATCGCCCTGATCGTGATCCTGGGACTGACCATCGGTGGCGGTTCATGGCAGAACATGCAGACCGATGCTGCAGGTTATACGGACCTGCCCTGGTATGACAGTGGCTTCATTCAATCGATGTTTGCCGCATTGCTGGCTGCTTTCTGGGCGTACGAAGGATGGTCAACCACCGGCTACCTGGGCGGAGAAATCCACAACCCCAACCGCAATCTCCCACTGGCGCTCGTATTCGGCGTGCTGTTCGTCATGGGCGTATATGTCATCGTGAACTTCACCTACCTGTACGTATTGCCAATCGACCAGCTCGTGGAAGTAGGCAAGACACAGAACACCATTGCAGCCGTTGTGGTAGTGCAGCACATCCTCGGCAACCCGGGCGTGTTGTTCATTTCAATCCTGATCATCCTCACAACCTTTGGCGCCACCAACACCACGGCGCTCATGCCGCCACGCCTGTACTACGCCATGGCGAAAGAAGGCGTGTTCTTCAAAGGAGCCGCTTACATCCACCCGCGTTTCAATACACCCTCAAAAGCCTTTGTCATCCAGGCGATCTGGGCATCGGTCCTTGTGTTGTCCGGCAGCTTCGATCAGCTTACCGATATGCTGGTCTTTGCATCCTTCATTTTCTACGGCGCCACCACCTTGGGGGTATTCATTCTTCGGCACCGGATGCCAGACGCACCCCGTCCCTATAAAGCCTGGGGCTACCCCATTGTTCCGGCGCTCTTCATTCTCTTTTGCGTGGCCCTGGTGATCATCACACTGATTGGCAAACCGCGCGAAGCCCTCCTCGGGCTGGGCCTGATGCTCACGGGCATCCCCTTCTACTGGTATTGGACAAGGAATTCCACCTCCCAACCCTAAACCCTCTCTCTCCCGGTCATCCGGCCACCTGGCCATCCGGCGACATCCCCCTGTCCACACTTGGAGAATCAAGAACTTCCCTTTTACTTTGTATTTCAAAGTACTTTTACTTCACAAAAAATGACTGCACAAAACGACCTCTGGACCGGCCTGAAAGCACTGATCAAACCGGGCCTTCGCGGGGCGGGTATCGCCGTAGGATTCCTGACGGCCTTCCTGCTGTTCAACTGGTACCGGCTCACCTACACCACATCGATGCTGGTACCCCTGGCCACCATTGTCGTTGGCGGCGCTGGCGGCGGCGTATTCTACTACATGGTGGCGCACGTCTTGTATCCCAAAACCTGGTGGGCAAAAATCTTCTCCGTGATCATGTACCTGGGAATCTGTTTCCTCAGCCTCACGTTTGGATTGGCCCTGATCGGCGAATGGGACTAACCCAATAGCAACTAATGGAAAGCGTTCTGAAACTATTCAACTGGGGATTCTGGGTCCTCGTATTTGTACTGGCTGTTCTGAATGGCCTCTACGTGCATCCCGGGGTTGGCATGGGCCTGCTGGTTCTGTCGCTCATTTACGTTCCTCCTGTCAACGACCGACTGAAGGAAAGCACCGGGTTGGTCGTCTCACCGATTGCCAAAATTCTGCTCGGCATCACCATCATTTGGGTTGCTATGGTGTATACCGAGGTGCTGGACAGGGCCGGGTTCTCCATATAGGTCTTGCTTCCCGACGTCATGGCAAATTCACTTGCTCCTCGGGTCATTTGGGTAGTCATCTTCGCGGTGGCCATGGGCTTCCTGGAAGCCGCGGTGGTTGTGTACCTGCGTGAACTCTACTACCCGAATGGTTTTGCGTTCCCGCTCGTTGTACTGGATCCGCACATTGGTCTCGTAGAAATTGGCCGGGAGGCAGCTACATTGATCATGCTTGCCGCGCTGGGCATGCTGGCCGGAAACAACGTTCGTGAAAGGCTTGCCTTTTTCCTGATCAGCTTCGCCGTGTGGGATCTCTTCTATTATGTCTTCCTCAAACTGACCCTCGATTGGCCGGCATCGTTGCTTGCCTGGGACATTCTCTTCCTCATTCCTGCTCCGTGGGTTGGGCCCGTGCTATCGCCCATCCTTGCATGCATAACCATGATCGGTTTGGCCGCCCTCCTCCTGCTTGGCGAACGCCGCGGTCAACCCTATCCGATCAGCTGGAAACAATGGGCGCTCCTGATGGGAGGTAGCCTGGTGGTCGTGCTATCGTGGATCTGGGATTATCTTGTGGCTCACGGTGGCCTTGGAGCACCTCCCGAACTAGCGCTTCAAATCCTTGCCGACTTTATTCCCACCCATTTCAATTGGTGGATCTTTGCGCTGGGTGAAGTGCTGATCATTACAGGGATTACCCTGCCCTACTTGCGCTTCAGCGCGAGCAAAGGGATGGTGCCCTGGTAAGCCAGCGTCCGGGTAACGCTGAGTGCGAAAAGTTTCTCAAAGATGTTCAGGTGATGTGTAAAGGTGGTTAGCAACTCGGCGTTGGTTTCCTTGATGAACTGATCGATGGCCGCCGGGATGTTCTCATCGATAAGTATCCGGAAATCCAATTTCGTATACTTCTGTTTGGCAATCAATTCTTCCACGGCCTTCCGGGCGATCTCCGTCTTCTTGTCCAGCGCCGGCACTACGTGGATCATGTGAATGTGCGATCCATAGATGGCTGCAAACTCGGTGAGAATCTCCAGTTCCTTTTGCACGTTCTTCAGGTCCGACGCATAGACCATGTTTTGCAAGCTCTTGTACTGCGCAAAGTCGGGGATCGCCAGCACGGGCACCTCGCAGTCGTCGATGACGGACACGGTCGTGCCTCCCATCCGGGCTTTCTTCAAAGCGGAAGCACCGCGCGACCCCATGACCACCATATTGCTCGGGTTCTTGGCGGTATAGGAGGTGATGGCCCGCGCCACGGTGTGCCCCTGAACCGCCTTAAACCGCAACGTGTAATCGCCC
>JAYRXB010000571.1:0-5772 GCA_041917735.1 Cyclobacteriaceae bacterium | reverse complement strand
CTAACTTGTTATGGACAAGAATTTCCGACCCTACATTGCGCCTGAGCAAACGATTGCCGAATTCACGGTTAAGTCCGTTGGGTTTGGCGTCCTCTTCGGAATCCTCTTTGGTTGTTCCACCGTGTACCTTGCCCTGAAGGCCGGGCTAACCGTTTCGGCATCCATCCCCATCGCCGTCATTGCCATTACGCTGGGGAGGAAGTTTCTGAAGACGACTATTCTTGAGAACAATATCATACAGACTACCGGCTCGGCCGGTGAGTCAATTGCCGCGGGGGTGGTGTTTACCCTTCCGGGTTTCTTGTTCCTGTCACCGGGCGAAAACGGGGTGAGCGTCGGAGAAAGCTACTTCAATTACCTCACCATCCTAATCCTTGCCGCATTTGGTGGCATGCTGGGAACCTTAATGATGATCCCCCTGCGGCGTTCACTCATCGTCAAGGAGCATGGCACATTGCCGTACCCGGAAGGTACAGCCTGCGGATCGGTGTTGCAGGCCGGAGAGAAGGGAGGCGAATTTGCCAGGACAGCATTCATTGGCATGGGCGTGGCATTCGGATACGCTGTTCTGCAAAAGGTAGTTCACCTCATCGCCGAAACTCCAGCCTACATGACGAGCCAACTGAACAAGTTCTGGCCTTCAGCGGCGACTCGCGGTGAAATCACCCCGGAGTACCTGGGCGTAGGATATATCATCGGGCCGAAAATTGCTGGTGTACTGGTCGCCGGTTCCGTGCTCGCCTGGTGGGCAATGACGCCGTTGCTGGCAACCCTGGTGCCGGCCGATACCATTGCACTGCAACTGGTAAAGCTGGGCTACCTCGCAGATATTCAAACGGCCGGTGGCCCGGGTGGATGGGATCCGGCAACGCACTCCTTTGGCAGTTATGCCGATGCGATCTATCGCGCCTACATCCGGCAAATCGGTGCCGGCGCGGTGGCGGCTGGTGGGTTCATTACCCTCATGAAAACTATTCCTACGATCATCAGTTCGTTCCGGGAAAGTATGGGTTCCCTCAAAGAGGGTGGAGAAAAGAGTGTCCTCCGTACCGACCGGGATCTTTCATTTAAGGTGGTGATTATTGGCAGTGTTATTCTCATCGCCGTACTCACCATCATGCCGAATATTCCGGGTGATGGCATGCTTCAGAAACTGCTCATCGGAATACTCATCATCATTTTTGGATTTTTCTTTGTAACCGTCGCGAGCCGGATTGTCGGGTTGGTCGGGTCAAGCAACAGCCCGATTTCAGGTATGACCATCGCTACCCTGATGGGCACCTGCCTCATCTTTACGGCGGTGGGTTGGAGTGGAAAGTTGTACGAGCCTTTGGCCCTGGTGGTAGGAGGCATGATCTGCATTGCAGCGGCAAACGCCGGTGCTACATCGCAAGACCTGAAGACGGGCTTTATTGTAGGTGCCACGCCACGGTATCAGCAGCTGGCGCTCTTCATCGGAGCTATTGTCTCCTCGATAGCCATCGGTTTGGTCGTTAAGGTTCTGGATACACCCACGCAGGATATGATCGCGCAGGGTATTACGCATGCGGTCGGTAGCGACCGGTACCCGGCACCCCAGGCGACACTGATGGCCACTCTTGCGCGCGGGATACTATCCTTTAACCTCGATTGGCAATTCGTGATGGTCGGCGTGTTTCTGGCGGTGATGATTGAACTCTGCGGTATCAAAGCACTGGCCTTTGCCATTGGCTTGTATCTCCCGCTGGCCACCACGCTTCCGATCTTCATCGGCGGTGCCATCAAGGGCTACGTTGACTACCGCGCAGAAAAACAAAACAAGGCAAAAGAAGAGGAAGACCTGGGCAAAGGAAGCTTGTTTGCCACCGGGTTGATTGCCGGCGGTGCGCTCACGGGTGTGTTTGCTGCCATCCTTACGGTCACGAATGAGGACATGATGAAGAGCATGAACATCGAGCACGGGATGGTAGATTCGCTGGGCACAGCCGGGTATCACCTGCTGGGCGTGGCGTTCTTTATCACCATGTGTGGGATACTCTACCGAACTGCCGTGAAATAGGCTTGCTCCCCGCACGAGCCTGACGACAGGCGGTGGGCGTGGTGCCGGTGACTTTGCGGAAGGCCGTGACAAAATGTTCTACGCTGTTGAATCCGCTCTGAAAGGATACTTCGGAAACGGGGTGCCCGGTCGTTTGCAGCAGAAACTTTGCATGCTGAATTCTTACGGTCGTCAGGTACTGATGCGGTGTTGTATTCAGGATCGACTTGAAAATTCGCCCGAAATGGAACAGGCTGACGCAGCAGTGTTCGGCAAGCGCTTGCAGGCTGATGTCTTCTGCAAAATGCCGGAAGACGTAGTCCCGGGCCTTCTCGACCGTGGGAAGGTGGTGGTTCTTTAGCCCGGCGGGCAGGCCAGGTGTCGTGATCGGCTTGCCCATCGCATAAAGTACATTTTCTACCAACTGGATGACCAGCTCGTCCATTTCCAACTGCGTATTTTTTCCTGCGGTGACGAGAATCTGCCGGTGGAGGTATTCGGCCTCAGGAGAATCGGACAGTAGCAGCGACTGCAGATCGGGGTTCCGGAAGAACCATTGCAGTTGCCCTGCATACGCCTCCTGAAGTTGCTCGTAGAAGGCGCCCGAGAAATTCAGGGATGTGCAAATATCGGGTTGGTTGTCCATGTGCCGGACGTGGTACTCGATCCCGGGCTTGGACACCAGAATCCGGCCTGCATGCATTTCCTGTTTCCGACGGAATACATGTTGCTCGAAATACCCCTGGCGTACAAAGCAGATGGAAAAGTGATTGCCGAACTCGAGGCGGGAAGTGGAGCATTCCAGGCATGCGCAGCGAAAGTCGCTGATTCTGCAGAACCCTGACTGATGAATGACGTGAACCGCGGCCTGCATAGGCAATTGTAACGTGGTTTTTTCCCTGGAGGTTATGTTCAGGGTCAGAATGGCAAGATTTCTAAGTAGACCCGCGTTCTTGGGGTCTACTTTTGGCGCATCAAACCTCCGCACTTATGAAAAAGACCATGTCAATCAGGGTCATCTGGCACACAACCGTAGTTTGGCTCATTAGCCGCATCGGCACATTTCAAATACTAATCTGCCTATCAATGCCTGTTTCGGGATATGCCCAGGAAAGCGACCTGGACGTGTTGCGCCGGCTGAATGCCCGGTTCATTCACAATTATGTAACCAACGATTTTGCGTCGCACGATCAGATTCTGCATCCACGGTTTGTGTACATCAACAGCCAGGGTAAGTGGGTAAACCGCGAGGCCTATTTGAAGGCGTGGGCCACAGGGTTTGATCCCGCGGTGGTGGTGTACTGGGATTATCGCGACGAGAAGATCACCCTAATCGGCTCCACCGCCCTGGTTCGATCCGTCAATCGCTATACGATCCTGGAGGACGGGGTGGAATCTACCGGCATGTCGCAGTACACCGACACGTATGTGAAGGAGAACGGGCAATGGAAATGCGTACAAGCCCAGATTACGGAAGTAACGCCGGAGAATTATCCTTCCGATGAAACCATTGTCAGAAAGTACGTCAATGGGAAATAGGGGCCGGAGAGCTTACAGGGACGGTGCCGGGGCAACGAATTGCTCAAGGCCGGCGCGCACGGTGCGCAGCGTGTTCATTTCGTTCTCGTGCACACGGCCGTCGGAGTTGATGACGCTATAAAGGCTTTCGATCAGATTCATGCGCTCTTCGTAAGATGATGCGCTGATGAGCTTCTTGTTGGCGCTCATTACTTCGTCAATCTTGGCCAGTGTGCTGGCATTGTACGTCTGCGTAGCCCGTTCAATAGCCTGGTCGGGGTTTGGAGTAAACTGCCCGACGCGTTCGTTTAACGTGGATTCTTCGAGGTAGTGCACCTGCCCGTCCACCAATGCCACATAGACCAACAGGTAGGTAGCCAGGTCCGAGAACTGGTTAAAGGTGGGTATCGTGGTGGCGAGGGTCATGCTTGGTGTTCATGATAAATCTACGAAAACAATCGATGTATGGTCGATGATGCGTGTCATGTTAGGGTTAAATAGTTGTTATTTAGTTACCCAAAGCGCGTTCCAGGCTGCAGAAATCCCTGCATAGAACGAAAAAACCCGACCGGAAAATCCGGCCGGGTTTCAACTTAACCTAAACCACTGGGATTACATCATCCCGCCCATACCGCCGCCGGGAGGCATGGCAGGAGCTTCTTTCTCTTCCGGAATCTCGGAAATGACCGCTTCCGTTGTCAGCAGGAGGCCTGCGATGGATGCAGCGTTCTCCAGGGCCAAACGGCTAACCTTGGTCGGGTCGATAATGCCGGCCGCAAAGAACTCTTCGAACTTGTTTTCACGGGCATTGTAACCGAAGTCCTTCTTGCCATCGCGAACTTTGTTTACGATGACAGAACCTTCCTGGCCAGCGTTTTCCGAAATGGTGCGCAGGGGAGCTTCCAGGGCCAGGCGGATAATGTTGATACCCGTGGTCTGATCCTCGTTGTCTCCGGTTGCACCTTTCAAGGCCTCGATGGCGCGGATATAAGCAACGCCACCGCCCGGGATGATACCTTCCTGTACAGCAGCGCGCGTAGCATGGAGGGCATCGTCAACACGGTCTTTCTTCTCTTTCATTTCGACTTCAGTGGCCGCACCGATGTAGAGGATGGCCACACCGCCGGAAAGCTTGGCCAGGCGCTCCTGGAGCTTCTCGCGGTCGTAGTCGGAGGTAGTAGTCTCGATCTGAGCCTTGATCTGGTTGATGCGGCCGGTGATTTCACCTTTCTTGCCGGCACCGTTGACGATCGTCGTGTTGTCCTTGTCGATATTCACTTTTTCAGCGCGACCAAGGAACTCCAGCTTTGCTTCTTCGAGCTTCATGCCGGTCTCCTCGGAGATGACCTTACCTCCGGTGAGGATGGCGATGTCTTCCAGCATGGCCTTGCGGCGGTCGCCAAAACCAGGAGCTTTCACGGCAGCCACACGGAGAGCGCCACGGATCTTGTTAACGACGAGGGTCGCGAGGGCTTCGCCTTCCACCTCTTCGGCGATGATGAGGAGGGGCTTGCCGGTCTGTGCGGTAGCTTCCAGGATCGGGAGCAACTCCTTCATGCTGGAGATCTTCTTGTCGTAGATCAGGATGTACGGATGATCGAGGTCGGCTTCCATCTTCTCCGTGTTGGTCACGAAGTAAGGGGAGAGGTAGCCGCGGTCAAACTGCATGCCTTCCACGGTCTTAACTTCCGTCTCAGTGCCTTTGGCTTCTTCCACGGTGATGACGCCGTCCTTGCCCACCTTGTCCATGGCGGTGGCGATCATCTTGCCAATTTCGATGTCGTTGTTCGACGAAATCGTGGCAACCTGGGTGATTTCCTGGGAGCCCTTGATCGTCTTCGACTGCTTGCGGAGATTCTCAATGACGATTTCAACCGCCTTGTCGATACCGCGCTTGAGGTCCATGGGGTTGGCGCCGGCGGCTACGTTCTTGATGCCGTGGCCGTAGATGGCCTGCGTCAACACGGTTGCCGTGGTGGTTCCGTCGCCGGCTGCGTCGGCTGTTTTGGATGCGACTTCCTTCACGAGCTGCGCGCCCATGTTCTCAATCGGATCTTTCAGTTCGATGTCTTTGGCTACCGTTACGCCGTCTTTGGTCACCGTAGGAGCGCCGAATTTCTTGTCCAGGATGACGTTGCGGCCTATCGGACCCAGGGTCACCATAACGGCGTCAGCGAGATTGACGACACCGCGCTTGATGCGATCGCGAGCGGGGGTATCAAATGTAATTTCCTTTG
>JAYRXB010000570.1:0-7244 GCA_041917735.1 Cyclobacteriaceae bacterium | reverse complement strand
GCGACGGGATCGTCGGCGACGACACGGACGGCCACATCGATGACATCACCCGGTTCATTGACGAAAAGACCGTAGTCACGGTGATCGAACACGACCGCCACGACGAGAACTTTACACCGTTGCAGGAGAATTTGAAACAACTTCAATCCATGCGGCTCCTCAACGGAAAGCCGCTGGATATCATTGAGCTGCCTATGCCATCCGCGGTCTCCCATGAGGGTCAGCGGCTTCCCGCTTCGTATGCCAATTTTTACATCTGCAACCGGTATGTGATTGTACCAACCTTCCGATGCGCCAACGACCACAAGGCCCTGGAGATTCTCCAGCGTCACATGCCAGGCCGGGAAGTTGTTGGAGTTGACTCCGTAGATATTATCTGGGGCTTGGGGAGCTTCCACTGCTTGAGTCAGCAGGAACCTTCCCTTTAGGCGGTTTGCCGGGCCTTGATCCAGGCATAGGCGTCAGCCTCGCTGGAAAACACACCCAGGCTGATGTCCTGGTAGCGGTATTTCTCCTCCGCGTCCATCTTAAACCGTTCCATGGGATAATCGGCGAAGATGTCTTTTCCCAGGATGACCGCGTGCACCTTGACACCTGCTTTTTCGAACAACAGGCCTTCCCAGGTATCCACCAGCCATTGTTCTACGTCCAGGTCCAGCTCGCCCAATAACTGGGCATTTGCCAGCCAGGTCAGGGGCGCATAGGTCTTCTTCAGCTGAACATACTCGTCCAGTATGCGCAACAGGTTGAATTTGAACTCTTCCGGAGGAGGTGGTTGCAGCCAACAATGCTTCAGCACCGGGATATCATCATCCAGTTCACAACGAACGAACTCGTTTTCAAAAATGCCTATGGTCATGCTTCTCTCCTCTCCGCCAACACCTCATACTAACGGCCGAACCGGTCCTACAGTTCCCGAATCTTTATGTTTCTGAACCACACCCGGCTTCCGTGCTCCTGCAACATGATCTTTCCCCTTCGGGCTTTGCCAAAGTCCGGGAACTCAACAAACTTGCTGGCCTTGATCATGGCATACCATTGTGGGGTAAACATAGTAGTTTCCACTTGCTTTACTCCATTGAGCCAGAACTCCAGGTGGCCTTTCTCATTCAGAATCCTCACCTGGTTCCATTGCCGGGGGCCCTTCACCGACTCCGTCTCGCTTGCGATCAAGTCGTAGAGGTTGCCAGCCCGGTGCTTGGGAATCTTTCCGTCGGGGTGACACGCATTGTGAAGGATTTGCATCTCCGGGCCCGTGTGCCATCCAAATTCGTACGTTGATGATTCCACCACGTTGAAGAACACACCACTATTGCCACAAGAGTCGATCATCCACTCCAACAGCAACTCAAAATCGCCGAACTCGCGGTCCGTGACGATGTCACGTGAGCCAGGTACCGGATCCAGCCACAACGTTCCGTCCGTTACGTGCCACTCGGCACCGATCGTCTTCTTGTTGTAGGTGTGCCATCCCTTGGTGGAACTGCCATCAAACAGCAATTGCCAGCCCTGCTTCTTCTCCAGGTCGGTGAGTGTATTGCTGCCTTGGGCAAATGCGCCACCGATTGCCACTGCGCAGAGAACCATACTTGCCAGGAGCCTTATCATGAAGTGTGGGTGTTTCATCTCAATGTTCCTTTTCACCGTCCAGCGAAAGCACATACCGTGCCATCGCTTCCGCATCGGCCTGACTCAGGCCCAGGTGCGCCGCCATCGGGATTTGACCCCAAACCCCTGATCCGCCCTTGGTTATCTTTTCCGCGAGCAGTTTTACGTTGGTTTCGGTAAATTCATATTTCTCTGCGACGGCCGTGTGGGCCGGACCGATCAGCGTATTCGTTTTATGGTGGCACGTGTTGCAGTCATTCTGCTTGAGGAGGGCTTCCCCAAGCGCGACCTGGTCTACCGCAGCCGGTTGAGCTGAGGAAGACCCGTCATTGGCCACATACTCTTCCTGGTTCGTGGCTTCCTTCTTGCCTCCACAGGCCATCGCGACCAGGAACAACACGGCATACCGTAATCTCCAATTCATGATGCTAATTAAGTTTAAATCCCGAGAATTTTCTTGTTCAATTTGGGGTCCTTGGAGGTAGCGGCAAAATCATCAAACGCTTTGCTGGATACCTGGATGATGTGCCGTGCAATGAAGGGTGCACCTTCTGCCGCTCCCTGCTCGGGGCTCTTGATGCAACACTCCCACTCCATTACCGCCCATCCTGCAAAACCATACTGGGTGAGCCTCGAGAAGATTCCCTTGAAATCTACCTGACCATCACCCGGCGACCGGAATCGTCCGGGGCGCTCGACCCAGGATTGATAGCCGCCATAGACCCCGCTTTTCCCGGTTGGATTAAACTCGGCGTCCTTGACGTGAAACATCCGGATCCGATCATGGTAAAAATCAATAAACTGGAGATAGTCCAGTTGCTGCAGAAGGAAGTGGCTGGGGTCGTAGAGGATGTTGCACCGGGGGTGATTGCCGGTCTCCTTCAGGAACCGCTCAAACGTAATCCCGTCATGCAGGTCTTCCCCGGGATGGATTTCGTAGCATACGTCGACGCCGTTCTTGTCGAAAACATCGAGAATCGGCTTCCACCTTCTGGCCAATTCGCGAAAGCCGTCGTCAACCAGTCCGGCGGGACGTTGTGGCCAGGGATACATGGTATGCCATAACAACGCTCCGGAGAAGGTGGCATGGGCCGTGAGGCCGAGGTGCTTGCTGGCTTTCGCTGCCATCACCAGTTGCCCGACAGCCCATTGGGTCCGTTCCTTGTCCTTGCCACGAACGTTCCTGGGCGCGAAGCTGTCAAAGAGATGACCATACGCCGGGTGTACGGCAACCAACTGCCCTTGCAGGTGCGTGGACAATTCCGTGATGACCAACCCTTGCGCCTCAACTACCCCTCGTACTTCGTCGCAGTAGTCTTTGCTTTTGGAAGCCTTGGCCAGGTCGAAATAGTTGCTGTCCCAGGTAGGAACCTGAATGCCTTTATAGCCCAGGCCGGCGGCCCATTTCGCCAAACCCTCGAGCGTATTGAAAGGTCGCTTCGCATCCATGAACTGGGCGAGAAAAATAGCAGGTCCTTTGATGGTCTTCATGGCTTGGGTATTGATATCCATTTCTGTCCTGATCGCGAAGACTTTACAGCAGCTTCGATGAATGCCATTCCCCTGACGCCGTCGTCAATGGATGGAAAATCTACCGGTGCGGAGATCGGCTTGCCGGGTCTATGCGCCCGAACTGCGTTGCCAAAGTTCACATAGATATTTGCGAATGCCTCGATGTATCCCTCCGGGTGACCACCGGGTGTCCGGGTATTCGCCTTGGCCGTCGGCGACACGTAATCCAGTCCGGTTCGGTATACTTCGCGAGGCCGGTCCGGCCATTTCACTACGAGTGTATTTGGTTCCTCCTGGTGCCACTCCAATCCTCCCGATTCTCCATAAATCCGGATGGTCAGGTTATTCTCTTCGCCAGTGGCCACTTGGGTGGCTACCAATACCCCTGTGGCCTTGTTTTCAAATTCAATGAGCATCGCCGCGTCATCGTCCAGCTTTCTCCCCTTCACGATCTTGTTCAACTGGGCACATACCGCCGTAATCCTGCTTCCCGTTATGAACTCAGCCAGGTTTGCCGCGTGTGTTCCAATATCACCGACGGCGCCCGCAGGACCGGATCGTCGTGGATCGGTGCGCCAGCTCGCTTGTTTATGCCCGGTGTTCTCCAACGGAGTCGACAGCCAACCCTGGGTATATTCTACAAAGACCTTTCGGATAGCTCCCAACTTGCCCGAGGAGACAATTTCCCGAGCCTCTTTGACCATGGGATAGCCCGTATACGCATGGGTGAGTGCAAACACCAGCTTGGCTTTTTGCGCAGCCTTTTGAAGAATCTTTGCCTCCCGGAGCGACAGTGTCATCGGCTTATCCATAATCACATGGAAGCCCTCCTGCAGGGCAAGCCGGGCGGGAGCCAGGTGAACATGGTTCGGAGTCACAATGGACACAAAGTCCATGCGCATATCACCCGGCAAGTTCTTCTCCTTTCGGATCATTTCGGCAAACGAACCATAACACCGGTGTGGGTGTATACCAAGGGCATCTCCGGCCGCCCTTGATCGCTCGGCTGTGCTGCTGAAAGCGCCGCACACCAATTCCATGGAGCCATCCATGGCAGCCGCCCTTCTGTGGACGGCGCCGATGAAGGCGTCCAGGCCGCCGCCGACCATTCCCATTCTCAGTTTTCTACGCATAGCATGAATACGTCCACAATGTACAAAAGTGAAAAATCACGCAGTTTCCCCGGCTCTGGAAATTCCCCGACCTGAAGCCGGGAAAGGTTCTGGATCAAGGTAACTGGCGGCATCCGCCCCTTCGTTGAAAAGCAAGTCGACAATGCTCACTTCGTGAACGAAAGGCGGATACAATTGCCGGTACGGCCGATAGTGTGAGTAGTCCATGTACTCCAGTTGGATACCGGCCTCTTGAAACGGATCGCTTCGCAGAAATGCCCTGCCGGTGGGGCCAGAGAGATAATGTGTGGCTCCTACTTTTTGCAGCAACCCGACCAGCCGCGCTTCGCGTGTACCTTCTACGCCCAACGAATTGGATTGCAGAAAAGGCGTCTGTATGCCCAGGAAATTGCGGGCGATCTCAACGATTAAGTACTGATTGAGTTCGGACAAGTTGTCCCAGGTGCGTCCGAGATAGAACTCCTGAAAGAATGAACGGAACAGGGAAAAGAATGGAGCAGCCCGGTAGTTCTGATGCAATATATCCCAATGACTTTGCTGCCATTTCGGGTGAGCCGGTCTGATTTGATCGATACGCCGGCCCAGGTGATGCGGTCCGCAGGGAATGGTCATCCAGGTAACGCCCCGCGGCGTCTTGATCCGGTTCCTGTTCCGCCAGTCGTTTTTGGTATACTGGGTGTCGTCATAAAAAATCAGGAGATCAGCTTGGCGAATAAGGTCAAAGAACCCTTTCCACGGAAGGTAATTGGACTGAAGAATAACTACCCGCTTCGTTTTCACGCGCTGAACGATTGGCCCTGAAAGATACCCTGAATTCTGAACTGTTCGGAGCGGGCGAAAGATGCCGAAGCGTTTGTTTGCGCCATAATTTCATTCCATATTCGAACGTATCTATCCTGTTATGAGCCAGTCACCCAATGCTCCGCGCCTCTTCATCGCCAGCTGCCTTGCCCTTCTGGTAACCTCACTGACCTTTGCCATTCGGGCCAAGATAGAAGGTGTCTTCAGCACAGAATTCAGTCTTACCGCGGAGGAAATCGGGTGGGCTTTCGGCCCGGCCTTTTGGGGATTCACGCTGGCTACATTCCTGGGTGGTGTGATAATCGACATCGTCAAGACCCAGCGCATTATCTGGCTCGCGTTTGCTGCCCACCTGGTGGGGCTGTGCCTCTTGCTTATGGCGGATACCAAGCTGTCGCTCTTCCTGGCCAACCTGATCATCGGATTTGGAAATGGAAGTGTCGAGGCCGCTTGTAATCCACTGGTCGCTACCCTCTACCCCAACGACAAGTCCAAGATGCTCAACCGGTTTCATGTGTGGTTTCCGGGTGGCATTGTCATCGGCGGGCTGCTTGCCTGGGGCATCGTTACCCAGGCGGGCTTATCATGGCAGGTGCTCACGTCGCTGCTGTTCATTCCGCTCGCGCTGTATGGCTACTTATTCCTGGGCCAGCACATCCCCGAAACCGAGCGCGTGGCAACCGGTGTATCATACCGCGACATGTTCCGTAGTCTTGGCGCTCCTTATGCCATCCTTGCTTTGGTCAGCCTGATGATTGCAGCTGCATCCGTTCCATTCCTGGCCCCTGATTTCAGTACCAACCTTCCGTATATTCTACTCGGAGTGTTTGCCTTGGCCGTTGTCATCGAAGGACGGTTCATCCACCGGTCAAGCCTCTTGTTTCCGTTAATGCTGCTCGCCATGTTCCTCACCGCCTCCACCGAATTGGGCACCAACCAATGGATTAACGCCTTGCTGGAGGGGGCCGGCATCGACCCCATGATCATTCTTGTTGTTGTCACGGGCATCATGGCGGTAGGGAGGTATTACGCAGGCCCGATCATCCATCGCCTTAATCCTTCTGGCGTGCTCCTGGCCTCCGCAATCCTCTCAGTGGCCGGGCTTTACTGGCTTAGTCACGCGGAAGGTCCAGCCATGACCCTCAGTGCGGCCATAGTTTTTGCCGTTGGCATTTGCTATTTCTGGCCTACCATGCTGGGCTTTGTTGCCGAATACATTCCCGGAACCGGAGCCTTGGGCCTTTCCGTCATGGGTGGTGCAGGAATGGTGGCTACGTCGATGGTTCTGCCCATCATGGGGCGCTCCATTGACCAGGCAGGGCCACAAGCTACGCTTCAATTCATGACCATTCTACCAGCTCTATTGGTTTTTATTTTTGTTCTTGTCATTCTGCTGATTCGGAAGAAACAGCAGACATCCTAATTTTACGTACCCCGTAGTCATTTACATTTCAGCACTATGCAAAAACTTTACATCACCACGCTAGTCGCCATCCTGCTTATTCCGGCCACGCTTGAGGCCCAGGATGGCCACTACTGGACCCAGCAATACGGTACCAAGTCTATGCTGTTGAGCGGATCGATCATTGGCGGCGTAGAGGACCTGGGGGCTGTCTATTACAATCCGGGGCGCTTGGCCTTGATTAAGAACCCCGCGTTCCTGTTGAGTGCCAGTGTCTATGAGTACAATTCACTCACCGCGAATGATGCCCTTGGCGCCAAACAATCCGTATCAAAGTCGGAAGTCAAAGGTGTGCCTACCCTGGCGGCAGGTACATTCAAACTCAAGTTCTTGCCCAACCATCATTTTGCGTATGCCATCATGACGCGCCAGCTGTCGGACTTGGGTTTTTCCTACAAGAACGAAGTAAACACCGATGTCTTTGACACTGTTTCGCTCCCGGGCGACGAATGGTTCAATGGCGAAGTCGGCTTCAAAGGAAAAGGCAACGAGCAGTGGATCGGCCTTACGTGGTCGCATTCCCTCAGTAAAAAGATCAGTGTGGGCGTTACTACCAACCTGGTTTCCAATTCCCAGACCAAGGGTTCAAACATTTACCTCCGCGCCGTGAACACAGCGGTGGTTGACACGCCACGAGTCGCGACTTACCAGTACAGCCGGAACTACGACTACACCGAATCCGGGCTACTCTGGAAGATCGGTGTTGCGGGTCAGTTTGGAGTCTGGAG
>JAYRXB010000569.1:0-1908 GCA_041917735.1 Cyclobacteriaceae bacterium | reverse complement strand
GTCGTACCAGCCCACTTCATCCAGCACGTCGCTTCCGGCATATAAAAAAGACTGGTTTTTCCAATCCGGGCCGCCCCGCGCTGCGTATTCCCACTCCGCTTCGGTTGGCAGGCGATACACGGTACCGGCGGGCCGTTTATCTTTGGTCATCTCATTCAGGCGGGGCAGAAATTCCCGGTCGATTTGTTCCCAGGAAACCGATTCTACCGGCCGGGTGAGGCCTTTGAAGTAGGAAGGATTGTTCTCTTCCCCCATTACGGCCAACCACAGGGCCTGGGTTACAGGGTGTTGCCCCATCCGGAAATCGGACAGTTCTACCGGGTGTATGGGAAGGGTTCGTCCGTTGTCCCAACTTTCTCCGCCCATATCGAATATGCCGCCAGGGATGGAGATCATTAAGAATGGCTCGGGGAGGCCAGGGAGGTATTGCGGGTGGTTTTCCATTGTGTGGCGGTTTGTCGGGCGAAAAATACGAAGGTAAACGTAAGTCATCTCATCTTTTCCGCGCCATAAAGGCATCATGGCTGCCCCCCTTCAGCGGCACGGAGGCGGCGTTGGAGCGACCGTTCGTTGGGGCGACCCTCGTGGTCGCCCGTCGTTGGGCCACCCGCTCGTAATCGCCCCCTCGTAATCGCCCACTTACGTCAACGACATTGGCCACGTGCCTGCCTTGAAAATACGTTGTTACGCGTCATAGAGTGAACGGGCCCCGCCAGGGTGACAAGGGGGGCATGGCGGCAGCAGGCTGCGAAAAAATACCACGGAAAGTATCAGGCTGATATAAAAAAGAAAGCCCCGCCGAATCGCTCCGGCGGGGCTTCCCATTTCAAAAACAGGCACAAAGCACCCGTTTTACTTCAAAAAACCATTATTTCACGATCACCACCTGTTTGGCCACGATGTTTTTGCCATTGGTCATTTGCATGGTGTACTGGCCTGGCATCAGGTTGACAACCGGGATGGATACGCGGTTCTGGATGTTCACATTCGTAGCCATTACTTGTTGGCCCGTGGTGTTGAACAGCACGATGCGGGTTTCGCCCTGCATTTCGGCTACGTTCACCTCGATGTTCAGCACGCTTTTAGCCGGGTTCGGCGCGATGCGGATGCTGTTCTGGTCGAGCAGGTTGACGGTAGAAGAAGGCTCGGAGAAAGCGTATTCGCCGGTAGCGGTATTCAGTGTAACGCGGTACGTACCTGCCACAACTGGAATATTGTCACCACCCTGGGTGCCGATACCGGTTGGGAACTGCGGAGCACCCCAGTTGATCGTCCAGGAATTTTCAGCACGGAATTTCGCTTCTCCGTCGAACAGATCGACAGAAGAGATGTACCAGAATGATTCATCGACGAGATCCTTCGTCATTTGAGCGTCTTGATCGTTCCATTGCATCGACGGTGAAGCCGTACCTACCAGGCCTACGGAAGCATAAATAATCAGTTCTTCAAAAGAGTATTCGCCGGTAGCGGAGTTAAAGGTGATTTTATACTCGCCTGCAGGAACCGGTACTGGAGGGCCTTCCAGCAACGCAGTGCCCGACGGAAAATCGCCTGCGCCCCAGTACACATCCCAGGCATTGTTGGCACGGAATTGTACTTCGCCATCCGTCAAAATCTTGCGCAACCGCCAGATAGTTTTATCATTCGGGTCTTGCATCATGGGGGTTTCGGCATCCCAGCCGCCAGGCGTAGCATCTCCAATGATACCAATAGAGGCGTAAATTGGATAGAAGTTGTACGCCAGTGTAGCCGTGTTGAAGGTTACGAGGTATTCACCGGAGTCGATCGGAATGTTATTTCCGTTTGGAACGCCTACGCCTGAAGGGAAGTCGTCGCCACCCCAGTTGAGGGTCCAGGCGCCATTTGCACGAAACTTGGCGGCTCCATTGTTCAGCAACATGGTGGCTT
>JAYRXB010000568.1:0-5680 GCA_041917735.1 Cyclobacteriaceae bacterium | reverse complement strand
CGGCACGTCTGAAGAATTCAACGAAACGAACCGGGTCGTCCTTCGAATAACGTAAATCGAATGACCAGATCAGCCAGGGATAAAACGAGTAGTAGCGGGCCCGATCAGTAACATTCGTAATTCCCGGCAACAGTTGCCCGTAGATCAAAACACATGGGGCCTGTGTGCCAAGGAGGTCAAGACCGCCGATTGATTGCGGGGGTGAGACCCAAGAGGTTTCAATTTTCATGACGACTGCCTCGCAGTCGACAGCTCATCGAACAGTTCTGCCATTCCTTTGAGACGTCGCAAACGGTCAATTAACTGAAGTGCTTCATCGCGCATCTGATGTTCTGCAAACTTCCTGGCAATTGACTTTAGACGATCCTCAAAATCGAATATTGGCTCGTGTGCATCAAGTACAAAGTTGAGCAATCGAGATACGGCGTGCGGATTGCCATCAGCAAGGCGTTCAAGCTCCTCAATAAACCAGTCTGCGTTATATCCAACATGCGCGTATGGGGCCACGGACGTCAGAAGTGCTTCTTCGTTTGTACCGATTGCACCGACATAGCACGTCAAGCGGCTCAAGCTCGAAAGTAGTTGATCCGCCGGGACGCCTCCGCGCTGAACAACATCAATGCATCTTTGCCAAAATTGCATGATGCGCGTGACCTGTTCCCCTTTAAGCTGGTGCTTGCTGACACTCCAGAAGAAATGGCTCGCCGTTGTGAGTGCATCCATATCAGAATGCTCAAACCACCAAGAGAATCGGGGCGAGTCCAGTTCTTCATCTCCCCATAGATAAGCTAGAGCAACGCGCTCGATCAGTCGCTCTTCAAGTTTTGTTTTTCCATCGTAATGACGCAGTGCAGCGTCAATTACGCCTGCATCTATGAGCAACCGATAGGTGACCTTTGTCGCCTCAGAATAAGCGAGTCCCCCTATCGCTGAATTGAAGCTATCAGGAAATTCAATCGGGAATATTTGCCGAATCCTCTTGGTCAGCCAGGGTTCTGAAAGGTACTGCAAGTTGGATAAATATGCGGCAGCAAGCGTCGAAAATTCGAAGCTTTGTCCCTTTGTTTTGTCGAGTTCCTTGTCGAAGATTGGCTGAAGTGAAGCCCAGCTCTCTACGTGCCCCCCTGACACCTGATCACTTACTCGGCACTGACGCAATGCATGGCTAAAGAGTGCCTCAACAGCCTTCCCTTTTGGTGAATTGATTGCCATATTCATAGGGTCTTCGCTGGGCGATTGGCTGGCCTCGGCATTAGCAAGGAGGATTTCGATCAGCACCAAGGCACTCGAAAGTAACGCCGAAGGGTATGCATGTGCGTCATCACGAGTACCAGCGCGCAAAAGGTCTGCGACGATTGGCGGAATCCAATCCCTGGATGGACAAAAGTCCGCATCTGGCTCGACCTGCTCAGCCCAGAACGAATCTGGTGAAATCAACTCAAAAACGAAACCAAGTATCGCGCTCCAGGCAAGATCCCAATCCAACTGCCCCGGGTCCTTGGCGGAGTTCTCCCAAGCTTGCTTGAGGCCGTTCAAGATGCCATATTGATACGGACGCTTCGCATGCAGGAATGATGGCAAGCATCTGATGAACAATTCAATATCTTGAGGAACCACCGCCTCCAACGTACTTACTAGCGCGCGAGTTGTTGGCCCATTCCATCTATCGGTTTGAGTGAAATCATTCAGCACATCAACAATGGTTCCGGACTGCGCAAATGCCAGCAATTCCTCCGGCTGATATATCGACGGTCCTTCGCCCCAACTCGATTCCATGTAGGAATGAAAATCCGGATGAGAGGACACACCAACAGCATCTTCTCCCTGCCCTAACTCAGCAAACCATTGGTCAGCGCGTTCATTCCCCTTGCCTTGAAGAGCGGAAAGCCATTTCCTCTGGACGATGCGGCGCAATCGCCCCGGATTGTCGGTAGTTTCTGGGATGGAAACTTGATCAATCGCATCCAGCAGTAAAGCTTGTTGCCCTAGTTCCATCTCCTGAAAATGAGCAGAGAGGAGTTGGTAAAGCTCATGTAGGTGCCCGGACTGAAAAAGCTCGGGGTCTATAGCTCCTTCTAGTAATTCCTTCAGGTCACCCCATCGGTGATTGACAACGTGAATAGCGACACGGCGTGCAATCTCCAGCTCGCCATGCAAAAGCGATTTCACGGCATCCTTGGCAGTCGTAGGATTTGCACTCGTCCAAGACAACAACACATCCCGCAAACCTTCGACACACCTATCTTCTGGACCATGCCACGCTTTATTCTGCGGATGGTCTTCAATCGCCGGTCTGAACAGGTAGCCATGATTCTTACGTGTTCCAGCACCGAATATTTGCGACAGCCGCTCTTTGAATACAGCAGTAGTCAATGACCCAGCCTTTTCCCCGAGCTTCGAAGAGTGGTTGTCTATGAGCTCCTTGAGCCAGTAGTCATCAACGATGGTCCTATACTGGTCGTCTCCATCGCCTTTCACCAACTCTGTGCAGTGATAGAGAATTCTGACTGCCTTCGACCAATCTTCCGGGACTGTACTGTTCAACAATCCATTCATCAGCCCCTTGTCCAAGGCACTACAAACAAGGCCCCTATCGTATGGATCTGATAGCCAACGCTGAATGAAATCGATGTCATTGATCTGCACGAGAGGCGTCGGAAGCAAGCCGAGGATCTCCGCGAACTTTCTGGCAGTGTGATAGTTGTGTCGCGGGATTCCATCCGAGTCATTTGCCGTTGAGCATGCACGAACTACACCCAAAATCTTGTTGGCGAGTACAGCATCTGACTGCTCACCAGCAAGGCGAGCACATGCTTCAAGGTAGTCCAATGGAGCCCAGTAGGGAATCCAAAATGAACCGGGCGCTGAGGCGGGCTGTGGTCCGGGCGTTCGATTGGCATCAAAGAGCCCCGCAGCCTGAAGGTGGTCAAAAAACTCGGCGAAGTATTCCTTTGTCAGCAGTAACTCGTAACCTTTTTTCTCCTGCTCCTCGTTCTCAAGCATGCGCTTAATGAAGAGCTCGTGTTGTGTCGTGAAAAGGAAGGTCATTACAGCAATCCCTCCATTTCACGAAGGGTAGTCAGAGCAAGGGGTTTACCAGCCGGCAACTCACGCCCCAGGTACTCAATTACATGAGCCAACTGATCCCAGCCATGTTCATCGCGGGAAAACGGAAGCAGCTGAACACCAAATGTCGCGAAATACTCTTTCAAACTCCGAGCCAACTCGACTTGATGGGAACAGAAGCCTTGAAGAATGAAGTGCTTCAGTTCGAACTGCTCACCATTGGGAGCGGGGCCCTTCTTTTGAAGAACATACTCAAGCACTTCCAGCTCACTGAGGCCGTAGCCAATAAAAAGGACTGTCTTGAGTTTGAATATATTTTCGAGGAGTGTCAGGAATGGGTTTTCCCCATCTGATCCTTTTGAAAGCTGATGGCTGGCATATCGAAAAAGATACTCGTTCGTCGTGCGAACCATGCCTTTCGGATCATGCACCGAGCCATGGATATGAAAAACGGCGTTCGGAACGTCGAAGTTCCGCATGGCGAGATCCTCATACCTAAAAAATGGAGATCGTGCCACATCGAGCCAATCATCATAGTTCGTGGTAACGAAGGTAGTTGCCAGTCGCCCAAGATCCTCATATATCCGAGCACCATACTTCTTTTTATCGTCGGAAGGCTTCAACAGCTCCGCGAACGCAATCGGGAGACCATGCCTATCTTCGAGGCCAAGAGCCACAGACAGCTTTACTCGAGAAGGTAGTCCCATTATTTGGTCGAGTTCCGCGTGAGACAGTTTTCCGTTTTTTACAAAGAATTCCAACGCACGATTGGCGAACTCGTCCCAGCCTGGACAGCCTCCAAGTTGAGACACCCCGGCTCCGACAAAAGGTACCAACTGCCTTGTAGTAGCAGCCACTCGAAGTGCATCTGGAATTTTAGGAAAGGGATCGATCTGATCAATCATCAGTGGCCTCAAGCAAACAGTTCCGGCTGATTGTTACCATCCGCTGTCTTAGCTTTGCGGCCACGCTTGGCAGTTGGTTTCGCGGCTGCTTCAGTAACTTGGGTTGCCGCACGCTTATGGTTTTCGGCCAGTAGGCGCTTGAGGACTTCCTTGCGGGCGGCGGGGCTGATGGTGTAGCGGACGCGGTCGTTTTCGGGGAGGGTTTCGACTTCATGGAAATCGTGACTGAGATCGAGGTCGGTCCAGCCGTAGGCGTCGCGGACGGCGATATCGAGTTCGCGGTGCAGGCGGCGTAGTTCGAGGATGCCCTGATAGCCGGCTTCGGCTTCCGGCAGCGGCTTCTTGCTGACGCGTGCAACTTCGGCTGGGGTGAGGTCACGGGTGTGGAACAGGTTGTAGATGTCGGTGAGGCCGAGCCAGAGGCCCTTCATCAGGGCGCGGCGGTGTTCGTGGTAGTGCTCGCCGAGTGCGCTCAATGGGACATTACCCTTTTTCAATACTCCGTCCGGAAAGCAGAATGTTACGAAGCAATCAGTCGGGGTGTAATTTAACCTTGTCTCCAATGCACCGCTGTACTTTCGAGCCCATACTTCATGAAGTGTGGACTGCACGACCGCGTACTGATCCCATTGGTCGGTAGCAAAGACATAGAGGCGGTCTGTGTAGATGAAGTCGGGTGGAGCCGAAGAGAAATTGAGGTGCTTCGTCACCCGCGTTACGACGAAACATCGAGGCAAGTGACGTATCTGGCGATACAGTTCAGTAGTTGGTCGCTTGAATAGCCACCACTTCTCGCGAAGCGGAAGTTCCTTATGAACAAGTCGTTCTGGTTTTACATATTCGACAACGTGATTGAATGCCCCTGGAAATTTGGCTGCTTGAATCTCTGGCCAATCTTCAAAGTAGATAATTTTTCGGAGAGCCGCCTGGGTAGGCTCGTTATTGACTTCTTCACCGTTCAAGACCGGCAGTACAACCTTCGACGATGATGGGTCATTGGCAACAATCTGATCGGCTGCGTCCAGCGAAAGAAGAAACCCGGTGCCAAGAAAAATTGAGCCTTGGAATAGGCGTTCTTGATTTTCCTGAATCGACTTTGGCTCACCTTGGTCTCTACTGTCCTCAAAATATGCACTGATAAATTGCGTGTCTTTGCCGTCGAGTACCCGCCTACCTTCCCACTTCCCTTTATGCAGGCCGACAAGCGAAACAACCAAATTTGCTCGACCTGGCCACTTAATTCCGCGAACAGCCATGTTGATGGCTCCATCCTGAAGCAAAACCTGCTCAAGACCATCTCGCCTAACATCACCGTCCTTAATGGAATTAGTCGTGATAAACGCGGTGAATCCACCGGGCCGTAACAAGCTGTATATGCGACGAACAAAATACGTCACCAAATCGCTAAGGCCAGTGGGGGAAAACTCCCACTTCACGTACTCACAAAACTGATGCCCGTAAAACCCACTTAAGTGTTGCCCACCTTTATACGGTGGATTCCCCAAAATACAGTCAAACCCACCTCGCACCATGATTTCTGGAAACTCCAGGAACCAATGAAAAAAGCGCTTGCGCTCGGCCATCGCCCAGGCTTCTGCCGTCGCCTGTCCCTGCGGGCTCATTTCTCCTTTCCAATACCGGCGATAAGTGGCGTCAGTCACAAATTTTTGCAAGTTGTCGGCGGATTTCGGGATGTAGAACTGTGCGAT
>JAYRXB010000567.1:0-5549 GCA_041917735.1 Cyclobacteriaceae bacterium | reverse complement strand
TGCCCCCGAGCAAGACAATTGGCGAACTAAAGGACCGCATCAAGGAAGCCATTCTGGAAGGAGAGATTCACAATGACCGGACAGAAGCACTTTCCTTCCTGATACGGATCGCCCGCGAGAAAGGACTTACACCCGTAGAACTAACCAATAACCCTTCATGATAAGACACACCGTAGCCCTGATCACCCTGGTACTTCTGGCATTCGCCGTTCAGGCCCAGAAAGGAAAGAGTACGCCTGCCAAACCGGTAGAGCAGGCACCACCCAAAGAGGATATATCCAATTCCCGGGCGGTAACCGCGCAGATCATCGTAGACCATTATGCCCGCAAGTATGCGGTGGCCCAACGCTGGGGCGATTATGATGTGGCAAAAGATGCCTTGTACGACCTGATTGCAGAGTTCCCGGGCAACGACTCACTGATTTTTACCTTGGCGTATTTCTATTACGAAAATCAAAAGCACGCTTCCTGTGCTGTGGTTTGCAACGACCTCCTGGCCCGAAACGCCAAGAACACGGCGGCACTGGAGCTATCGGCCATCAGCTATGAAAACCTGGGAATAAAGGAGAAGGCCCTGCAGAGCTACGAAAGCCTCTTCCTGCTCACCAGCAATAACTCCACCCTCTATAAGATGGCATCGCTGCAATATGACCTGAAGCGTTACGGGGAGTCACTTACGAATGCAGACATCTTGTTGTCAAAGCCGCAAAGCGATTCATTGAAGGTAATCTTTAACGACGCTAAGAACAATTCCCAGGAGCATCCCCTGAAAGCTGCGATTTTTAACCTGAAAGGTCTTTCCTATAAGGCCCAGGGCGACAATGCCAGTGCCCGGAAGTCTTTTGAGGAGGCCTTGAAGATAGACCCAGCCTTTGAAGCGGCGAAACAGAACCTTGCATCGCTGAAGTGATGCAACCTTTCGTTTCGGGGGGAGTCTTTATCGGAAGCGCATGACCCTGAAAACGACGATCCTGAACCCCCATGCGGACCTGATTGAGCGTTGCCGCCAGGGCGACCGGGAAGCCCATTACCAGCTTTACAAGCTCTATTCCCGCAGCATGTACAACGTGGGTTTCCGGATCGTGAATCATGCAGGGGAAGCCGAAGACGTGCTGCAAGAGGCATTTATCAGCGCATTCCGGAACCTGGAGTACTACCGGGGTGATGCATCCTTCGGGTCATGGCTCAAGCGCATTGTGGTCAACAAGGCGATCAATGTGCTTAAGAAAAGGCGGCCCGAGCCCCTCCCGGAAGGTGTTGAAAACGATATGGTGGAGCTCGATGATCAAGCCGTGGAATTCCCGTACTCCGTTGAGCAGGTACGGAAAGCCATCGCATCCCTGCCGGACGGGTATCGGTCTGTTCTTTCCTTGTACTTGTTGGAAGGATATGATCACAGTGAAATTGCCGAAATACTGGGGATTTCGGAATCCACGTCAAAGTCTCAATTTAATCGTTCAAAAAAGAAACTAATCAGCCTGCTGGAGGAAGGGAAGTTATGAGTAATCGCATGAGGGAATTCTTTGAGTCCAATCGGGATTCGTTCGATGACAAGTCGCCTTCACCGGGAGTTTGGAACCGAATCGAAGGAGTCTTGTTTGGATCACCCAACCTGAGCCTGTGGCATTCGGTGAAGGTATGGCGTGCAGCCGCAGCCGTACTCCTTGGTCTGCTGGTGGTTCAATTTTGGGGCCCGCGCCTCAGTGTTCCGAGCCGGGAGGATCGCGCTGCTCAGCAGGAGTTCGTTGATGTGGAGTCTTACTACTCTGCCCAGATATCGCAGAAGGTGGCCATGATTCATGGTGATGATGCTTTTCAGGATGACCAGTTTACGCAAGACCTTGAGAAACTGGAGGCCATGTACGCCGTGCTGTCGGAGGAGATGAAACGGCGGCCCTCCCAGAAGGTAAAGGATGCGCTTGTGCTCAACATGCTGGTACGCATTGATCTGCTGAATCAACAGCTCCACCAGCTGGAGGTGTCCAAGGAAAGGGGAAATTCAGACGTTTAGGAGCTTTCTCTAGAACTCTTCTTCGCTCTTGAGTTCAATCGGGTCTTTGTTAGAATCCAGGATCCTTCCTTCTTCGCATTTCAGAATCCGGGCTGGGAAGCGCTTGATCAGCCCGTAGCTGTGCGTCGCCATCAAGATGGCCGTACCACTTCGGTTAATCTGTTGGAATAGTTTCAGGATGCCTGCAGAAACCTCCGGATCCAGGTTACCCGTTGGCTCGTCAGCAATGAGAATCATCGGCTCGTTGAGCAATGCACGCGCGATAACCACGCGCTGTTGCTCTCCACCGGAAAGCTGGTGGGGTAGCTTTTTTTCAACGGAACCAAGTCCTACTTGCATCAGCACGTCGACCAGGCGACTCTTCATTTTGATGGTGTCGCGCCACCCGGTGGCACGCATGACAAACTGCAGGTTGTCTGCAACCGAACGGTCGGGAAACAACTGGAAGTCCTGGAAAATGATGCCGATCTTCCTCCGCAGCTGGGGGATTTCTTTGGGTCTGATTCCTCGAATGTTGAACCCGGCTACACTCATGTCGCCCAACCGCAAGGGCAGGTCTGCATACATGGTCTTGAGCAGGGACGATTTTCCGGAACCGGTGCGTCCCACCAGGAAGGTAAACTCACCCTTCTCGACCTGGAAAGAGAGATTTTGCAGAACAGGCTGTTTTCCCTGAAAGACGGTGACATCCTGAACACGAACGACGGGATCGGAGGAAAACATGAGGGTGCGTTAGTTTCGTTGCTCGTTACTCGTTTCTTGGTGCTCGTTTCTCCTATACACCGGCTGTTGTTAGTTACTCCTGATTACCGATTGCCGGTCACTGCTCACGGGTTAACCTTTTTGTGATCCGCGAGGAACTTGGCCAACCCAATGTCAGTAAGGGGATGATTGAGTAAGTCGGTGATGACCTTCAGGGGGCAGGTGGCTACATCCGCGCCAATCTCTGCGCATTTGATCAGGTGAATGGTATGGCGGATGCTTGCGGCCAGAATTTCGGTGCCGAAACTGTAGTTGTCGTAGATCACCCGCATCTGGGAAATCAGATCGATGCCTTCCTGCGAGATGTCGTCCAGCCGACCAATGAAGGGTGATACGTAGGAGGCGCCAGCCTTGGCGGCAAGAATAGCCTGACCAGGGGAGAAGACAAGCGTACAGTTGGTACGAATCCCCTCGCTGGAGAACTTCTTAATGGCCTTAACTCCATCCCGAATCATCGGCACTTTAACGACAATCTTGTCGTCGATTTTAGCAAGCTCCCGGCCCTCCTTGAGCATCGCCTCATATTCTGTGGCAATGACTTCGGCGCTCACGTTGTTGTCAACGATATGACAAATGGCCTTGTAATGCGCGCGGACATTTTCATCGCCTTTGATGCCCTCTTTGGCCATGAGCGAAGGGTTGGTGGTCACACCGTCGAGAACGCCAAGATCATAGGCTTCCTTTATTTCTTTGAGGTTGGCGGTATCAATAAAGAACTTCATGCGTGGTTGTTTAGGGCAAAAATACTCGATTCAGCCCATCTCGTCGAAGATTGAAGGGTGGAATAGGTGATAGACTGCCGATGTCCGTCATCATCCGCGTGATCCGCAAATGACGTAGGGATTATAACGTGCAGGTAGTTAAATGCTTAAGAGAGACAGTATGAAGATAGCATTTAAGAACTTGGTGCTGCCGGCAGGGCAAAAAAAGAGGCAAACCGAACATCGCACCGCTACAACCGCCTACCCTTGCTACCTTCCGGTCCTGGGGGAGTTCAGCAGGAGCTGGTCGTGCCCGATTTGCCGGCTGCAAAGATAGTGGAGAGTTGGTGAATTCATAGGCTGTAAAGCGCCCGATGGTAATTTACCGCCTGTTCGGTCCCGGACAGGGTTGGTCGATTGAGGACATAAAGATGGGCGTGGAGGGTCATATTGGGCAGATTGTTGCCTTGGCACCGCATTTGTCATCTTGAACGCATATCCAAACTGTATGCTATCAAACTACCTCAAAATCGCCGTTCGATCCCTGATCCGGTTCAAGAGCTATACGCTCATCAATCTCCTGGGATTGTCGCTGGGATTGATGGCCGGAATCCTCATCATGGTCTATGTCCTCGATGAACTTTCGTTTGATCAGTTCCATGCCAAGCGTGACCGTATCTACCGGGTCAACACTGCCTTTTTTACCCCGGGTTCGGAGCCTGAGGGCACCAACGACACCAATGGGTGGCCGGTTGGGAAAATCCTTGAAAAGGACTACCCGGAGGTGGAGGCTGTGCTTTATGCACGCTTTTCCGGCTTGCATATCAATCAGGACGAGAAGCGGTTTCGCGAACGCAGCTTCTTTGCCAGCCAGGAATTGTTCGACATCTTCTCCTTTGACCTCGTCAAAGGAGACCCCAAGACAGCCCTCAAAGACCCGTATTCAGTCGTGCTTTCGGAGTCGCTGGCAGCAAAACTGTTTCCTGGCCAGGATGCATTCGGCAAGACCATCGTCATGGCCGATACGCTCAACATGCTGGTGACGGGCATCATGAAGAACATCCCGGTACAGTCGCACATCCAATCCGAGATGTTTCTTTCTTTTTCGACTTACCAGGCGCTCGTACCCGACTTCAACTTCGATGAGGGCTGGGGCAACATCAACATGCGGAATTATATCCTCCTTCGCGAGGGAGCCGACTTCCAGGCGTTCGCCGAGAAGTCCAAGAATATTTACCTGGAACGGGCGGGAGAGATGCTCAAGAGCTGGGGTGTACAATCCTATGTCCTCTACGATGCCTTGCCGGATATCTACCTCCGTTCAAAGGCCGGGAATGGGATGGGCCCCAGCGGAAGTATTGACCGGCTGTACTTGCTGGCTGGCATTGCCTTCTTTGTCATCGTGCTGGCCTGTATCAATTTCATAAACCTGGCCACGGCTCGGTCTGTATTTCGTGCCAAGGAGGTTGGACTTCGAAAGGTTGTGGGCTCCAGCCGGGGCAGCCTCGTCGGTCAATTCTTGAGCGAATCATTTGTCCTTACACTTCTTGCTTTGGTGTTGGCGCTGGCGCTCGTGGGTTTGTTCATGCCAACGTTCAATCAACTGCTTGATAAGACATATCAACTTGGCGTACTGACGCAAGGCGCGATCCTGGTTGGCTTGGTCATTCTGCTTTTTGGAATTACCATACTGGCAGGCTATTACCCGGCCTGGGTTCTTTCCGGTCTCCGTCCTTCGCAGGTTTTGTCAGGGAAGATGCAGGCTGGGCAGCGGGGAGCCGGAGTCCGACGCTTCCTGGTAGTTCTGCAGTTCTTTGTCTCGGTAAGCCTGGTTACCGGAACACTTGTCGTCATCGATCAGATTACATTCATGCAAGAGCAGGACCTGGGGTTTGACCGGGAGCAAGTGCTGGTGATTAATTCTGTTCGTATAAACCAGGAAGATCAGCAGCCGAAAGAAACCTTCAGGAACCAGATTGCCGACCTGGCCATGGTCACGGGTGTGTCGCGCACCCAGCAGGTTCCGGGTACCCGCGGATGGCAGGGCCAGGTGGCCTACCCGGAGGGAAAGTCGG
>JAYRXB010000566.1:0-2247 GCA_041917735.1 Cyclobacteriaceae bacterium | reverse complement strand
GCGTATCCTTGTCCTTGAGCCTCCGTTCGGTGAGCAGCTTGTAAACCCCTTCGCGCACCGACCGGTCGGTTTCCTGCAGCAGCACCGACGCCTGCTGCATGGTCAGTTCCTGGCCTTTCCACGCGATGGTCATCGCCCCGTTGAGCTGGGCATACTTTTGCGACTCCAGGTTGATCTCGGTGAAGATCGGCACGTTCGCCTCCCGGAAGATCTCGATGTCCTTCTTCAGGTTTCGGATGAGGATGGCATAGCCTTCTTCGTTCACCAATTGACTCAAGAAAGGTGACTCGGCCACCTTGCGGTTAAGCGCGTCGGAGATGGGCGCAATCTTCGGTTGGATGTTTTCCACGAAATCCTGGTAGCGCTCCAGCAGGGACTTATCCTCGGTGTAGCACGTCATCTTGATGTAGCGCCATCCGAGGTCCTCGCTGATGGCCGACTCCAGTTCACTGCGGTCGCGCAGCCATTTCCGCAGGTCGTCGGCCGAGCGGATGGGCCGGTCGGCGAGGTCGTCGAACCAGGGCTTCAGTTTGTCCCAGGTAGTGATGGTGAAATCCTCGGGGATAAATTGACGCGGTGGGCGTTGTGGGATTTTAATCGAATTCATAAGGCAGGCTGCAAGATATGGGTTCTTTCGCTGCAGCGGGCAAGGAATCGATCAGGAATCCACGTTGGAATTCCAAGGCGATTCGCCACGCCTACTCTCATGTAACTACACCCTTTTTAATTTCGTTTGAAAGGTCATGCTCGCTAGCGCGTTTCCCGATCTTCAATGGCTGAAAAAGCAGGCTAATACCGCCTTTACCGATCGGCGTACGCCTTCCGGCGAGCGGTTGACAACGGCAGGGTGGCCCAACGTGGTTATGAACGCCAGGGGATCGCATGTCGTCCGGGATGACATCCGCGGGCCATTATCCATTTTTTCCAGCCGCACCGGAGCAACCACCATCGCTACCGGGCAAAAAAGGGTAACCTTGAATCCCGGAGTATTCTTCATCACCAATGACAACCAGTTCTATACGCTGGAAATCGGAAAACAGCCGGCAGAAACGGCTAACGTCCACTTCGGGCAAGCTTTTATGCGGCAGGCATTCCAATCGATGGCCGATGACCCGACCCACTTACTGGAACAGCCGACGGGAGAAATACCCTCGTTTCACAATCGGGTTGTACCCATCACTGCGCCTTTCCAGCAAATTTTGGATTCGTTGCTTGAACCCGGTAAAGACGCAATGCATGAAGAGGAGCATCTGTTCCAATTACTCACCCTGCTGGTTGCGGATGAAGCCCGTCTTAGCAGACGCCAACAAGCCATCACTGCACTACGCGCTTCCACGCGGGAAGAAATCATGAAACGCCTGCTCCAGGCTACAGACTATATCCACACCATGGCCGACTCCCAACCCGACCTTGATGAACTGGCCCGAATCAGCTGCCTGTCAAAATTTCACTTCCTCCGGCTCTTTGCCATGGCCTTCGGAAAGACGCCTCATCAGTACATTTCTGCACTAAAACTCAATCGTGCACGGCATCTGCTGGAAACCACAACCATGGACGTAAAACAAATCGCCTCGTCCCTTGGCTACCGGGACTCAAGCACCTTCAGCCGCCTTTTTCACCGTCACCTCGGCGTGTATCCCAGTCTATACAGGACCAAGGCTTAGTTTCTAGTAACACCCGGTTTCCCAGGTCACAACGAGCCGAAATGGCTCAGCGATTAGCAATTTCTGTTATCCCCGATCGGGCAGGGAACCCGTTTCTTTACCTAAATTGATATGCTATGGAATCCACCCTTCTCTCCCTGACCGGGGCAGGCTTTCTGCTCCTCACCGTAATCTTCTATAGCCTGGTTTACCGCGAACTCCGGGCAGGCATCGCGATGACAACATGGTCTGACGACCGCAAGCGCACCGTGACACGCCGCTACCTGGTAAGCGTCATCGGTTGGATCGTCTTTCTGCTTGCCGTTTCTGCGACGGGCTTCTTCACCAACTTTGAAACCTTCCCGCCCCGACTGGCGATTGTCTTGTTCGTTCCGCTGGTGGTTATCATCCTGGTTGTGCGTTCGACCACGGCCAAAGAACTACTCCAGGTGGTTCCTACAGGCAACCTCATTCGGCTCCAGGTTTTTCGTGTCTTTGTCGAACTGCTCATCTGGGCGGCGTTTGCCCTCGACCAGCTGCCCGTTCAAATGACCTTTGAAGGCCGCAATTTCGATGTGCTCTCCGGGCTCTTCGCCCCCGTGGT
>JAYRXB010000565.1:0-2073 GCA_041917735.1 Cyclobacteriaceae bacterium | reverse complement strand
CCGTACCGCTGGATCGGCCGGCGGGGTCACACCGAATTCCGGGGTCAGCCCTCGCCCCAAACGTCATTAGTCAGCTCGGCGACCTGAAACTCAACTTTGTTGTGCTTGACACGCTGCGGCTGAAGATCGAACCACGCGTGACCCGCAAGATCAGGTTGGTGGCTGACATCAGCCGTGTCTCGTACCGCTCGAACCTGGGCCGAACCGGGCCCGTTACCATCGAACCCGACAGTGTGATCCTCGATGGCCCTCAAAACTACCTGGAAGCCCTCCCCGACACGTTAAGCATTGTGCTTCCCGCACGACGGATCACGGCACAATACCGCGAAACGCTTGAGATCGAATTGGCGAATGGCGAATTCATCCGCCGCAACCCTCCGGTGGCAGAGGTCATCTTTAGTGTAGGGACCATGGTAGAACGGTCGTATCGCCTTCCGGTCACCGGCCAGCCTGGACTTTCCATAGAGCCTGACTCGGTCTCCCTTGCTATCCGCATTCCCGCGCAAATCCCGGGTGGATCTCCTGATTCCCTTACGTTTACCCTTGAAATTCCGGCTGTCACGCTGGAGAGAGGACAAGTCACCCGCGTAGTACCGCGTGTAGCCGGAATTCCTCCCTATGCCACCGTCCTTTCACTGGATTCCATTGACGTAAAGCGCAGGCTGCCGTGAATCAACATTCGCTCCAGGTAGGTGTAACCGGAGGAATAGGCTCCGGCAAAAGCGTGGTTTGCAGGATCTTCCGGTGCCTGGGTGTCCCGGTGTATGATGCGGATTCCCGTGCGAAAAAATTAATGACCACTGACGGAATACTGGTCGAACAAATCAAAAAAGAATTCGGAACCTTGTCTTACCTGCCGGATGGTAACCTGAACCGATCCTACCTCAGCCAGGAAGTGTTTGGAAAACCCGACCGGCTACAGGTGCTTAACAGACTGGTACACCCCCGTGTGGCAAATGATTATGCTGCCTGGGCCAGGGAACATGAAGGGTTTCCGTACCTGATCCGGGAGGCCGCCCTCCTGTATGAGGCTGGGGTTGCCCCCTCACTTGGAAAAACAATTGTTGTGGTGGCGCCAGAAGCCCTCCGCATCCTTCGCGTGCAGGCCCGCGATCCGCACCGAAGCGAAGAAGAAATCCGGAAGATCATGAGCAACCAGTTGCCTGACGAAGAAAAAATGAAACGCGCCGACCATATTATCCGCAACGACGATCAGCATCTCGTTATTCCCCAGGTAGTTGATTTGCATCAGCAATTCTTTACCCATCGTTGAAGCGTAGAATTAACCATTCATGAAGAAACGTATACTTACCCTATCCATCATTATCCTGGTTGTCCTGCTGTTGGCCATCCCCAAACTTGGGCTTTTCGATCAATCACCCGCCGGGCAAGGCAACAAGCCAGCAGGCTCCGGAAGTATTCTCCAGGTGCAGGGCTATGTTCTTCACCCTGTACCCTTTGACAACACACTGGTTATAACCGGGTCCGTGCTGGCCAACGAATCGCTCGAGCTAAAAAGTGAGGCGAGCGGCAAGATCACGCGGATCAACTTTAAAGAAGGTAGCAGGGTCCGCGCGGGCGATCTATTGGTTCAGATCAATGACGAAGAGATTCGTGCCCAGATTGAAAAACAGCGGTACATGCAGAAGCTCAATAAGGACAATGAATACCGCCAACGTCAGCTTTTCAAGAAAGACGCCATTAGCCAGGAGGAGTACGACAACGCCTTGAACAGGCTTAATACAACCATATCAGACATCAAGTTGCTGGAAGCCCAATTGCAGAAGACCCGGGTGTATGCCCCCTTTGATGGGATCATTGGGTTGCGCTATGTCAGCAACGGCGCCTACATCACTCCTTCAATGGCGATTGCCACCCTGTATAACAACTCACCGGCTAAAATCGACTTCGCGGTACCGAGTCGCTACAGCCCCCTGATCTCCACCGGAAAGAAAATCCGATTCACCATCGAAAACGACACTTCGCGGGTCTTCTCCGGCGAGGTATACGCCATTGAGCCGCGCATCAACGAAGACACACGAACCCTCAAGCTTCGTGCATTGGCCGACAACT
>JAYRXB010000564.1:0-10230 GCA_041917735.1 Cyclobacteriaceae bacterium | reverse complement strand
GCCAATACCTATTCCTACATTCTGTTCCCGCCGTGGGCGCTGGACGGAGGGAAGTCAGAGCTGGCCAAGCGACTGAAAAACCCCACGCTTCGCAAGCGAATTGAAAAGGAAATGAAGGAGATTATAATGAACGATGAAACTGGGGAGGACTTGTGGCGGATTCAGTTCAACAGCCTGCCCTCCGATACGCTGTTTAACGGTAAGACGCTTGAAGATTACGTAAAAGCCAACGGGTACGAGAACTCCCTGGAAGGCGGGATTCAGGCAATCATTGACCTCGAACTGAAGGGCGGGTTCCTGGCCATTTACCATGAAATGGATGAGCAGGATGTGATCGCGATATTGAAGTACCCTCACTCCATGATTGAAACAGACGGAGACTTGGTGGGCCCGGGAAATGTATTTCCTCATCCCCGGTCGTTTGGATCCTTTCCGCGGGTCATTGCGAGGTACGTGCGTGAACTGCACGTGATGACGCTGGAGGAAGCAATCAGGAAGATGACGTCGATGCCTGCCGATCAGATCCACCAAACTGACCGTGGAAGGATTTCAGAAGGATCGTTTGCCGACCTGGTCGTTTTTGAGGAGGACAAGCTCATGGATCAAGCCACCTACTCCGATTCGAAGCAACTATCCAAGGGAATCGAGCAAATTTGGATCAACGGCGTTTTTGTCATCAAGAATACCGTCCTTACCCCGGCAACGCCCGGCCGCTGGCTAAGACACTCAGGCGAAAAATAATGCATGCGCAATCTGTATCCGCAAGTTGGTCCTCGCCGGCCGTGAAAAGTGCCGTAGCATGGCATCCTCTGACATGGGAGTGTGGCTGTTTGAAAGTATTTTCGTGCTTGGCGTAGAAGGCACATGAATATGCACGAGCGACTTATAGACTACATCGGCAGGCAACTGGCGTACCCGCTAAACCCGGAGGACGTCGAGGTCATCCGGCGGATATTCAGGCCCCGGAAACTCCGCAGGCACCAGTATTTCCTCCAACAAGGGCACGTTTGCACCGAGGCCGGCTTCGTGGTGTCCGGGGCGCTGAAGCAGTACTCTGTCGACGAATCGGGCAAGGAGAATATCCTGACATTGTATATCGAAGACTGGTGGGCGTCCGACCGGGAGAGCTTCAACAGCGGCACACCCTCCAACTACTGCATCGACGTGGTGGAGGAGGCCGAACTACTGGTCATAACGAAAGAGGATACGGTCAAGCACCTGAACGTGCGCCCGTTTACGGCCGACTTGATGCGGGTACTTTCGGAGCGACAAGCCTTGCAGTTGCTGAAGCGGGTGCATGCCACCAACACCATGACTGCTGAACAACGGCTTGCCGACCTGGAGAAGACCTATCCCGCCTTCTTGCAACGATTTCCGCAGCACATCATCGCGTCCTACCTGGGGATGACCAAAGAAACACTAAGCCGTATACGGGCTGCCGGCCTCAAAAAATAGGCGCCAACTGCGTTTTCATCCTTGACGTTGATCCAGATCAACGTCCTTTTTTGAGGTACCGCATCGCCAGGGGCAGTGGCAACCGCCCATTTTTGCCTCATAAACAAACACAAATACCACATGACTACGCAACAACCTTCGAAAGCGCTTCACATCACCCTGTGGGTTGCGCAAGTACTACTCGCTGCACTCTTCCTGATGGCTGGCGCCAACAAACTGTTTCAATCCATCGAAGAACTCTCCAAGATGCTACCGTGGGCGGCCGAAATGCCCGAGGCCATGGTGCGATTCATCGGAACCAGTGAAATCCTCGGCGCCTTAGGCTTGCTGCTTCCTTCGGCATTGCGCATCATGCCCCGGCTCACCCCGGTGGCTGCCGGTGGGCTCGCACTGGTTATGGTACTTGCTACGGCTTTTCACGTATCACGTGGTGAAGCCAGCGTTATCCCCATGAACATCGCTTTCATGGCCATAGCCTTGTTTATCGTGTGGGGCCGTAGCAAGAAGGCACCGATCCATGCACGGTAGGAGTACGCCTGTTCTCACTTCAAATAGCTCGCTGGTCGAGCTATTTTTTGTTGAGGTTTGTTCAAACCACCTTACTGAATTCTCGCGGGCCGCTGCGGCAGTGCATGATCACTTTTCTGGGTCACCGGGATATGGTGGCATGAGGGTATTGTGGCTAAACAACTTCCGAGCCCTGATCCTGATCGGATGGGATACCCGAACGTCGTTTGACATGCACCTGCCACACATGCTTCATGGCAAGCACATCAAGCAAGTTATGCAGTATGCAAAAGTAATTTCGCACGAGCCCGCACTGGTCAATTCGTGGGAAGTTGCAAATACACCGCAGGGCGGCTCACCCGAAAAGTCGGGCGTGTACTAGTCAAGGACAACGACGCGCATCGACCGTTCGCCCTCGTGCGTACGCAAGTGAATCACATATACTCCCGGCGAACCGAAGCGGTACCCTACGGGGAGCGTATTCCAGCCAGCCTGAAGTGACACTTCGGTGGTCGCCGACGAACGACCGGAGGGTTCAACAACGTATACGGCCCCGGACTGCGCTTCTTCGCTGAAATAGCGAACCATCAGCGCGTCGCCGGTATGCATGGGGTTCGGGTAGAGTGTAATGGTGTGGGTAAGGTCAATTTCGACAGCCACGATCCACGAGAACGTGCGCGTGCCATCATAGTCCGTTTGCGAAACCCGGTAGTAGGATCTACCCGGATAGGGAGAGGTGTCAACAGCCTGGTAGGTCTTTTCCTGTTGCGAGGTACCGGCACCGGGCATACGCACGATGGACTCAAACTCCGCGCCGTCCTGTGAACGCTGAACTTCGAAATAGTCATTGTTGAGCTCAGAGTCGGTGGTCCAATTCAAGAACACCTTTCCTTCACGGGCGCTGGCCGTAAATGCCGACAATTCAATGGGCAAGGGTATGTTCGTTGCGCTGGTTGTCACACTAAACCCATCGTTTGAGCCACCACTGTAAAACAAGCAACTGGTGGAACTCACCGCCAGCGAAGCGTTGGTGGTAGCGCACACGCTGGTGGCCACCACGCTGACATTTCCATTGGTATTGCCAAACGTGACCAGGATGGTGTTGGTACCCTGTCCCAGTGTGACGGTAGCGCCGGCCGGAACCGTCCAGGTATAGGCAGTTGACGCCGTTGCTCCCGCCACAGTCACGGTATAGGACTCCGTTGCGAAGGCGCAAAATTGTGCGGGGCCTGTTACTGGGCCTGCAACAAGGGCTGATCCTCCGCTCAGCGACTGGATACAACCATCGTTCACGGCAAATCCGTCATTGCTGCCCCCGGCAAAGAACACGCAGCTGGATGCCGTGACAGCCAGCGTTTGGTTGGCGGTTGCGCACTCATTGCTGACATCAACGCTGATAGTTCCGTTGGTACCGCCAAAGGTGACAAGTATGGTGCTTGTTCCCTGTCCGGCGGTGACCGTCGCGCCCGGTGGAACCGACCATGTGTATACCGTAGAAGGCGTAGCACCGGAGACGACAATGGTATAAGCTTCCGTCGCAAAAGGACAGAATTCAATCGATCCTACAATGGGACCAGGCAGGAGCGAAGAGGTACCATTCAGGGTCTGAATACAGCCCACATTGCTGGAAAAGCCGTCGTTGCTGCCACCGGCAAAGAAGGTACAGCTGGCAGCCGTGACCGCCAGGGTCTGGTTAACCGTCTCACATTCATTGCTGATGTCAACGCTGATATTTCCATTGGTTCCCCCAAAGGTCACGAGGATGGTATTGGTCCCCTGCCCGGAGGTGATGGAAGCACCGGCAGGCACCGTCCAGGTGTACACCGCCGATGGGGTTGCACCGGCGACGGTGATGGTGTATACCTCGGTGGCGAACGGGCAGAATTCAATGGAGCCAACAATGGCGCCGGGGATCAGTGCGGGGCCTCCATTGAGTTGTTGTATACAACCAACGTTTGAAGCAAACCCATCAGCGTCTCCACCCGCATAAAAGCCGCACGCAGCCTGCGATACGGCCAATGAGCTGCTTATCGTGACGCATGCCGTCACTACATCCACCGCCACGTTGCCGTCGGTATTACCAAAAGACACCAGGATGGCTGTTGTCCCTTGGCCCGAAACGATCGTTGCTCCGGCAGGCACGGTCCAGGCATAGGTTGTTTCACTGGTGGTACCACTGGGGGAAATGCTGTATGCTTCGGTGGCAAAGGCGCAGTATTGCGTGGATCCGGTGATGGATCCTGGAACCAGGGCCGTGATTCCGTTCAACGACTGAATACACCCTACGTTGGCTGAAGACCCATCGTTATCGCCGCCAGCATACTGGGCATGGAGCTGCCCGGCACACAGGAATGCGCTTAGAAATACGAATAGAATTCGTGAGCCTTTCACCACCGAAGCGTGCTAGGTTTAGGGAGCCGTGCGTACGCCTCGTCCACCCATGCGTGTCTCGCGGGTATTCAATCCCGACCAACCGGAGTAGGCCCGATCGGACAGCCGGAGGTAGGCAGCTTCACTGAATGAGCCACCGCGAAACATCATACCGGCTGAACCGGTCGAACCCGTATTGGGAGGGGTATTTGCCACGGTAAGGGTATTGTTACCGTTAGAACCCGGCCAAAAGTCAACATCGGCAAAACCGGCGGAAGTAAGTGCACCGTTGCCATGCACGCCGGTGAACGAACGACCCGCCACATGGCCTGCGCCGACGGGAAGTTCCCAGAGGTTACCCGTCAATTCCATCACACCGTAGTAACTCGCACCGGCGGTAACGCGCGTGGACGTGGCTGTAGCAAAGATGCCGGCACGGAGCGGACCGATGGCGCCTGCCGTAGTGACATAAGCGGCATTTCCAACTGTAGTGCTGGGTGAGTTTGGTAGTTCATTACCGGCTCCCGAATTGGTGAGCGCAGCATAGGTGGTTGCGTGCAGGTTGGCGGAACCCCAGGCATATTCGTTGAGGACAGCGGGTAGGGTGCCACGCCCCATTTTCTCGTATTCAAACTCGGTCATGGGCCGTAATCCCGACCAATCCAGGTAGGCGAGCAGGTCCATAGAACTCAGGTTAGCCATCGCAACATTCTGGCCATCGGTTGATTGATTTACAACGCCGTTGTTGTTAAGGTCACAAGCATAGACGCCGGGTGTGGCGCCCACGGGAAGTGTAGTGCACTTGATACCGTTACGGTTTTGCGGAGTACCTGCGTTAGTGAAGAAACGGTTGACCACAGTGGCGCCATGACGGGCCAGTTGCTGCGTAGCCGTTAGGGCATTTAGGAACTCAACATACTGCTCCTGGGTGATCTCGTATTTCATGGTATAGAAATCATCGAAACCTTTCGGGAAGGCCGCAGGCAATGCCACAGAAGCGGCATCCGTGAAGTCGTCGGTAGAGCCCTGGCCGGCGCGGTTGTTGTTGCCCACCGAACCTGCACCACCGCCACCGAGTGTCAGCGCACCTTCGCTGGTGACCTGGTAGGGGACACCGGTTATCCCCGCTTCAAACTGGCCATTGTTGGACGCACCATCACCGATATAGAAACTGCCCTGCGGGATGTATACCATCTCAATGGCGTAAACCTTGATGGTCACGTTACAGGCGTCCAGAATACCGTTCGCCCCGTAGTTCCAGCGAAGCCGGACCTGGTCCCAGTCAATGCTTCCGGAACCATCGCCCGAACGGTATACAAATACCCCGGTGCCATCCGAAGCAGCACTGAAGGATGCTGGAACGCCATTGTTGGTAGTCACGGTATGGTGCGTGCTGTTGGAACTTAGCGTAGCATGCTGCCAGTTGGTGTTGGGTGTACAGCCTGTACCACTGTTTATTTGGTACTTCACAAATATCCACGCGGCATCCCAATTGCCTGGTCCTGTGCTAGTTCGCCATGAATTGCTCCAGTTTAAGTCGAACTGGATCAACGTGAAGTTTGCCGCATTGTTGGCCCCGGCCGACACATCCTGGCCAGTCAGGGAGGCGACACTGACGGTAATGTCGTTGGCTTTCACACAGGCCGGGATTGCAAGCAGCAGGGATAGAAAGAGTACACGTGCTATCGATTTCATAATGTCCAATTAAGGTCTATGTCCAGAATTTAAGACCTTAAATATAGCATTTGATCCTATTCGTAGTGAGTCGATAACGAGTGATTTACCGGCAATGCGTGGCTTCTCATTGTCGTTGTACTACTTCTGCGTTGCGTTGAACTGGCCCTCAAAGAGGTTAACCGCGTTGAGGTAGTTCTCATTGTTCTTGTACTTCTCGCGTAGCAATTCAAAGGCAGCTTTCCCCCGGGAATCCCCAAGCGTGGCCAGTAGCAACGCATAGTTGAAAATCACGTGAGGGTCATCTTCACGAAGTGCCTTCAGAAATCGATCGTTAACCAGTGGATAAGCATCGGCGCTGCGACCCAGGGCCTGGATGGTCTGAACGGCCACAACCCGATAATCCCAAACCGGCGGCGTGGAAAGCGTCCAACGTGCCAGGGTAACATCTTCCAATGATCGATACGCAACCGCATACCCGCGGGGATCACCCAGCGCCTTCAAACCGTTGAGGGCGCTCATCAGGCTCTGGTTCTTCCACGATGGTTTATCGATCAGTTTGACCAGGGCATCAAATGCCTTGTCACTCTGGCTATTACCCAATGCCAGAGCCGCAGCGCTGATAACCCGGTCGCTGGGATCAGCCAGGGCCTCCAGGTAGACGTTGGCATACCGGGGATCCCGCGTCATACCCAGGGTGGCAATCGCAGCTGCCTTTGTCCAGGCTACTTCACGAACAATCGCCTGCAGGATGACCGCCTCATCCGGGCCGCTCAACTTCAAGGGCTGGTTTGGCACTTCGGCCATCAGCACATTCCGCAAGCCGGTGATGGCCGCCGACCGTAAACGCCAGTACGCCTGGCCGCGGATCAATTGCCGCAGCGTGTTCTTGATCACCTCCCGGTCGGCCGCGCTAACCTCCGGGCTCTTGCCCCGGTTCACCAATTCGGTTACCGCTTCGTTGATGGCCAGCACATCACGCGATTCTGTACATACCCGGATCCATTCCTCCGGCGAACGTTCCTGCTTAAGCTCCTTGACCCACGATCGTTGAAAGTCCACGTTCACGAACGAGGGCTCCCGGGCAGAGGAGATTCGGTAGACATTTTCAACCTGGGGCTTCACCCACACGGTTTCGATCCGGTCACCCACCTCGATGTCCATGCTCCCTTGGAAGTACGGCACCTGCGGGTAGAGAACCTTTGGATCCGGTGCTTGCACCTGGCGAAGGGTGAGCGTCAGCGTCGTGCTTTGTGGATCATATGACTTTGCCACCTGAAAAACCGGGTGACCTGTTCCGTATACCCATTGATCGAAGAACCATCGCATGGATTTCCCCGTGGAAGCCTCAATCGACCGAATGAAATCTTCCGTTGTCACCAGCTTTCCGGCATACGCCTTGACGTACTGCCGGATGGCCGACCACCACTGTTCATCTCCGAGTTGTTTGCGAAGCATGTGCAAGATGTTGGCGCCGTGTACGTACGGGTGGTTACTGTCCGTAAACGTGCTCGTTGTAGTATAGCGACGGGTTACAATTGGCTGAATGCTGCCGGCACTCCAGTCACTGAAATAGACCGACTGATTGAACGCATGCTGCCAAAGCAAAAACTCATCACGTCCATTCTTGTGCTCGTTGTAGAGCCCGGAGAAATACGAGGCGAATGCCTTCGCGAGCCACACGTCGCTCCAGTTGCGCGGGGTGATTGTGGTTCCAAACCACTGGTGGGCAAGCGCTTCCCCTTCGGTCACGTCCCAGAGGTAAAGGAAATCGGCGTGGGTACGGTCATCATCCACCATGTTTTCAGTGATCGTCGCGGCCATGGCATTTCCTTTCAAGCCAAGAAAATCCTGCACAAACACCTGGCTGTACCGGGTGTAGGGGTACCGGTAGCCGGTCTTCCCGGAAAAGAACTTCATCATGTCTGGCAGCCGCTCAACACTGGCCCGCGTGGCGTCCACCTCATCGGAATAGGAATAACTCAGTAGCTCAACACCATCCGAGGCTTGCGTCACCGGGATGTATTCACCCACGACGAGCGAGGTATTGTGATTCGCATACGGTGTTTCCATCTTCCATCGGAATGTCCGTGTGCCATCCGGATTCTTGCGGGTGTTGACCAGTACCCCGTTCGAGATTGCGGTGAGATCGCCGTCCACGGTGATCGAAATGTCCGTGCTTCGAAGATCCTGGGGCGCATCAAGCCCCGGGAACCAGTAGCGGTTCCCCTCGGGGTCTCCCACGGACCATACCTGCCGTCGGCGCTTGGGTTCGGTTGGCGTGGGGGAAATGAAACGCAAGCCCTTACCAAAACTACCGTTGATGTTCATCGGGTCGGTCGCATTGACCCAGGTGGTTCTGTAGTCAATTTGCACACGCACCTCTTCCCGTGCGGAGTAGCGCCGGTCGAGAGCAATGGCCAACGCATCATCCCGGTCGCTGCCATCATACCGATACCGGAGCGCCTGTCCCGAAGCCAACCGAATGCCAGTGATCTGCAGAAATCCGGCATCAAGAAAAAGGGAGTCTGACGACTTGATCGGCCGAAAGGTGATCGTGGCTGTTCCATACGCCTGTTGACGGGCCCAGTCCAGCTTCAGGTCCAGGGTGAGGTGCTGGATGTCGGCGCGATGCGCCCGTAATGGCTTTTCGGGTGGAAGAGCGCGTGTCGTGTCCGACTGCGCCATGATTTCTGTACCGGTAAGAAACGCAAGGGCAAAGAAGATGAGGCTGTTGAATTGAAAAGGCATAATCAAAGGATCGATGGTGAGCGCAAACCTATTCGGGATCATCCGGTGCTGTGGGCCGATCAGGTGACATTCTCGGCCATCCGTTCCTATCGCGACTCCCGGTTCAGGTAGTGGATGATTTCCGGCATAAAGGAGGACAGGGTAGGGTAGTCCTTGCGGTTAGTCTCATACTTTCCCAACAGGTCAACCAGACCCCGCATCCAATAAAATCCAGCCTGCTCCTCCGCCTGGATCATCGTCTCCACATCCACCGTGGAGTTTGTGTGTGCCATCGCATAGCGCAGGCAACAGGCGCGGACCAGGGTTTCATACAGCAGAAATTCCGGGTTGTTGTAAAAGGTGTCTTTGAATTTTCTCCACACCTCGGGCTGGTTCAGCAATCGTTGTGCAGCGGGTTCCAGGCCTTGGCGGTTGGCATCCACCAACTGGTTGGCATAGGCATGCACCTGCTCATGCAACAACAGCTCCCGGTAACCAGGATCCTCCAGATTTAACGGCATACCCAGGCTGTCAAAGGATGAAGCCGCAAACAGCGTGACGGTGTGGCGACTGCTGCCACCCTGATTCACGCGCAGGTAGCCTCCTGAACTCATACCCAGCATAATGATCGGATAGTACGTTTCTGTTTTTGAAAGCATGAAGAAGGAGCGAAGCCAACTGTCGTCAAGGTGTATACCAGCGGCCCGAAACCGAGCTGAAACAGCCAGGTAGTACAGCCGCTGCGAATCAAAGAAGGCCGCAGCACGACTGTCGCGGTAGAAGGTTTGAATCCGTGAAATCACTTCAGGGAGGAGCAGGGTCCGATCGTCCCAACGTTCAGCAGCCCTGAAGGGAACCAACTCCGTTAAGGCGGGTGGCGGACTGAGGTGGACAGCGAGGGCCGGCCATTCACGGACCCACGGATCACGCCCCAACAGTAGCAGGCTGTCAACAACCTTCTTCACGTAGTGGATGGCAGGATGCTGGGCGTATGGTGCAAAGTACTTTTCAACTGCTTTCTCGTACTGCGGGTTGTTGGACGGGTAGGTAGAGCCCATAGCCAGCCGCTGCATGATGCCCAGCAGTTCCACCCTCAGGTCGACACCAGGAACCACCAAATCCTGACTGGGCTGACCCGCAATTGAATATGATACGAGGAGTAGGAGGGCAGAGAGTCTCATGCCTGCGCGGTTTCGGGCAACGGGTATTCCATGTATTGTGCGGTCGTACGCGCTGCCTTGGGCCCGAGCAGTAGTCTCACCATGTAGAATGACAGGTCAATGCCAGCAGCTATTCCTCCTGATGTGTATAGTTTTTCGTGGCTTTGAATGTAACGGTTAAATCGCCGGGGCAAGGCCGTAGGCGACAAGGTGAGCACGTGATCATACACTTCCTGGTGTGTGCAGAACGGGCGATTGTCCAGCAGACCCATCTGAGCGAAAAGCCGCGCAGCCGAACAGATGCTCAAGGTCCATTCCGACTGGCGGTGAACAT
>JAYRXB010000563.1:0-3810 GCA_041917735.1 Cyclobacteriaceae bacterium | reverse complement strand
GAGTGTTTCGAGCATGTCCGTGTCTATCCGGTCCTTTGTTGCATCCGGTGAAGGGCAAAATTAATCAACAGACAGGCGATAACAATAATCGGTAAAAGGATCAGGTCGGGTTGATTTCTGAGGGCAATGGCTAATCCAACAAAAATGGCATTGATTAAGGCAATCCAGGCTGCTGCGCCAGCATGGCTCTTTCCGGCAGCCAGGAATCTGTGATGAATGTGATTGCGGTCGGCGTGAAAGGGGGATTGCAGGTGCCACAACCGTATGAGAATGACCCGCAGCGTATCAAACAAAGGGACGATGAGGACACAAAACGCGGTAGAGATGGAAGCGGTAAATTTTGCCGGATGCCCCGTGGGGAGGCCGCTGTTTGCATTGATGAACCGGATGGCCAGTATTGAAATCAGGAGGCCAATAGTCAGCGCTCCGGTATCGCCCATGAATATGGAAGAAGGTTGCCAGTTGTACACCAGGAACGCAAGCAACGTCCCTGCAAAGCACAGGGCTATCAGACCGGTACCCTGGTCTCCGGTGAAAATGAACCAGGCGCCAAACGAAAGCAGTACAATTACCCCGATGGCCCCGGCCAGCCCGTCAATTCCATCGATCAGGTTATAGGCATTGGAGACAATGATAATGGCCACGAAACTCAACATGTAGGCCCAAGAAGCAGGAAGCGGCTCACTGTTCCATTCATAGAAGGAAGTCAACAAGGTTTTATCCAGAAACACAACAATCAGGACGGGCAGAAACTGACTCAGTAGTTTTTGCCGTGGCGTAAGCGCCAACACATCATCACGTAGCCCGATTAGGAACATCAGGGAAAGCGAAATGAAGAAGTACTTCCGCTCAATCCATTGCTGAAGCGGCAGCGCCATAAGCAAGGCCACGATCGCACCGATCATGATGGCCACACCGCCCATCGAGGGAACAGAAGCCGCATGGATCTTGTGTGTGCCTGGTGCGTCGAACCAATTGAGGTTCTTGAAAATTTTTATGACCAGGGGGAAAAGGAGAATGCATATCACAAAGGATATGGAGGGGAATACGAAATGACTCAGATCATTCATACCGCGATCCCGGAGGGAGATGCTGTTGGGGTATCAATAGGCCTTTTCACTTCCACGAATTAAGCTCACAACGGTGAGGATGACAATTTTAAAGTCCAGCCAAATCGACCAATTCTCAATATAGTAACGATCCAAACGTATTCTATTTTCCATATCGCCCAGGTCCTTGGTCTCACCCCGATATCCCATGCATTGGGCCAGGCCGGTTATGCCAGGCTTTACATAGTGGCGGGACATGAGGTTGGAGATTAGCGGAATGAACTGCTCATTCAGTTTGAGGGGATGCGGTCGGGGCCCGATCAGGGACATGTCGCCAATCAGCACATTGATGAATTGGGGAAATTCATCCAGGCTGCTTTTCCGCAAGAACTTGCCCACCTTTGTTATCCGCGCATCCTCCCGTGTCGCCTGCACGAATTCCGTGCTGTCCTGGACAATCATGGTACGGAGTTTAATGCACTGAAATGGCCTATTGTTCCTCCCGTTTCGGGGCTGCAGATAAAAGACAGGACCACGTGAGTCCAACTTGATCAGCAACGCTAGAATCGGGATTAGCCACCACAGTACCAGTGCTGTAATGAGCAGGGCTCCCACAATGTCAATGATGCGCTTGATGAATTGATTCCGGGGTTCATCCAGCGCCAGTACCGGAATCTCCACGCCGGGAGCACGTTCGTCTTCGGCCAGGAGAATTCGGTTTGAAGATGGCGAATCGACGACAATCTTGACGCTTATCAGGGAATTTAGTCCGAAACTGATCAGATCATTCAGTTCTTCCTTGTTGACATTTGGAACACAACAAATGATTTGGTGAATCTCCTTTTCGGCCGTGATGGCCTGAACCCGTTCCATGTAGCTGGCGTCGTAGTCGATGCTTTCAACAAACCGATAACCATCGGCCGGGTTCATGAGGAGATACCGGCGAACTTCCTTCGCCAGGTCATTGTCGCCGATAATGAGGCAATTGCGTAGCACCTCTTTCGTCAGGATACGGCGTACATAGAAAACGATCAATCGGGCCGAAAGAAAGAATAATGTGAAGATGAGGTAAACGGCCAGGATTCGGGCGGCGGAGTAGGACTTTTCGAAGAAGATAACCAGCGATGCGATAACAAGCAGGTGAATGAAAATGAATATGAGCTGACTCTTTGTTACCCGCGATACGGTCCAGCTTTTGGTAACGCCGTAGGGATTGGCAACCAGCACAAGAAACATCCAGGCCAGGTTTGAGTATACGATCAGGTAGATCAGGCTGATGTACTCACCGGAATCGGAGGAGTTGGCAAATGCTCCATAAAAGGCCAGGTTGAGGAAGCAAATGTCCGCTATGAAGAGAATGATTTTGGTCGTGTAAGACATACCCGATTGATCCTATCCACGAAAAAATTTGCTTTCGTCTGAGTAGTACCGCGAAGTTATCCATTGGTGAAGCACCGCAAACAAAACCACACCCTGGTAGCGACCGAGGAATACTTCGGTGACTCCATAAACGACAAAGGGAAAAATCATGAGTATCCCCAGTGGTGAGCCCCGCCGGGCATAGAGGTAGAGGGGCCGGGCAAGAACCAACAGCAATCCCAACAGGCCCAGGATGCCATTCATGAAATAACTTTGGAGGTATTGATTGTGCGCATTTGTATTTCGCTCCGCAAATGAACCCAACTCGTGATCCCTGTAGTAGGCATTCAATACAAGGTTATAGTCTCCGGTACCCACCCCGAACAGGATATCTGCATTCGCCTTCAGGGCGGATTCCCAAAGCACCGATCGTTCCCAGTAGTCATTCTGGTCTCGTACCGCATCAAATTCAGGACGGGTTCTGATTTGAAAGGTATAGAAAAAGATGCAGGTCATCATCGCCAGCACCACAAAGAACAAGGCAGTGTCTTTTCGCGTGCGCTCACCCAGAAAAAACTTCAGGACAAAAAATGCCAGGATCATCTGCAGGCTGATGAAGGTCGTTTGTCCTCCTGTCAGCAGAAGTGTGCACATCAGGAATGCAAGCGTGACCAATACTCCTGCCGTCGGCCTTTCCATCTCATAGTGCAACACGTAAAGCCCGGAGGTAATACCCGCAATCAGGTAGTAAGCAAAATAGGTAGGCTGGGTATCGATCGCGGAGGTGAAACGTTCAAAGAAGAATACACCCAAACCTTCCCCTCCGACATAGGCCTGAAAAGCCTGAAACAAACAAATTGATCCCGCGAGCCACAGACCGGCTGCAAAGGGATAGAAGACCCCGGTCTTTACGTCAATTTCACGGGAAAAGAAACCTATGACGAATGAAACAGCCAACAAACTCAAGCTGGTCTCCAGGACACGTAGTCCTTGGGGAAGGTCTGTTGTATAAACCAGGCCGGCAGCCAATACGCAGAAATAGATAAGAAGATCCCAACTATTCCGGAGGCCGTCCATCCATTTTCTTCTTTCAACAGCCAGGGGTGTAGCCACGACCAACAGCACCAACGCCCCTGCGCTCAGTCGCTGGGAGATCGGGATTAGAAAAAGAAAGAGGGAAAACAGGAGCTCATACGCGCTTGTCCCCCAGGTTTTGCTGCTGCGATCGCCGAGGTATGGGATCATATTCCGCAACATGCATTCATTCTAGTTGGCGGTTCGTCGCACCCAGGCATCGTGAATCTCCTGAAATGTCGTCTGCAGGTCCTTTGTAATACCCCAATTCGGATAGTGGGCCTTCATCTTGGAGAGATCGGAGATATAGCAGATGTGATCCCCCTGG
>JAYRXB010000562.1:0-9850 GCA_041917735.1 Cyclobacteriaceae bacterium | reverse complement strand
GCTTTGTACACGTCCGAGTCGTCATAGAAAATTCCCTCAAACTTCTCGCCTTGCTTTCGGGCGACCTTCTCAAAGTTCTTGATGCGGGGCGTCTTCACCTCCGTCTGGAGGATACACGCCTGCAGGGTGGACGTCGCCACCTTGTCCATGGTGGGTTTCCAGAAACTGTCGGTGATGGTCACCTGTGAAAAATTCACCGGCTGCATCTGTCGGGCGGGGGCCTGCGCCTTCAGTCCAGGAGCACCGCAGATGAGGAGGCCGATGAAGATGAAACGGTTCATACGCATGGTTTGTCGCTTTAGCTTGACGCTTACCAATATAGGCAGTAAAGCTCCATCCGGCATGAAAAAAATACATCGCCGGACCATCGCCGTTCAAAGCGTTAACTTTAGTGGATGGATCCCCTGGCCGGATTGGTGCTTTGCGGTGGCGACAGCTCGCGGATGGGCGAAGACAAGAGCTTTTTGCGCTATGGCCGCGATCCCCAGTGGGAGCACCTGGTCCATGTCCTCGAGCCACTCTGCTCCACGGTGATCGTGAGCTGCCGGTCAGGACAACTGTCCCGGTTGTCCGAAGCCCTCCCTTCGTTGCCCCATCCACCCCTGCTGGCCGCCGACCTGCCCGAGTTTGCCGGACACGGACCGATGAGCGGGCTGCTCACCGCCGCACACCGGCTGCAAGGACATTCCTTCCTGCTGGTTGCCTGCGACTACCCGCTCCTTACGGCGGAGCCCTTGCAGGTCCTGATCGGTGCCCGGACAAAACAACGTGATGCCGTCTGTTTCACGCGCCGCGATGAAACGCTGGACGAACCTCTCGTAGCTGTTTATGAAGCGTCTGCCCTGCCCACGATCAGGGACAGCTTTCGAAATGGCGAATACTCGCTGCGAAAGACACTCCAGAAGCTGCGCACCCTGCGGCTGCAAATGCCGTCCGGTGACCCGCTATTCCCGGTCGATACGCCAGAGGAATTTCACCTGGCGTTAGCGCGAATGAAATCAGCACCGTAACGGTTACCTTTGACTATGGACACTTCCCCCGCAGCCTCCTTTCCCGTGCGACGCGTAACCGCGTCGGGCGCCGAGGATACCCGCGACATGCTGGCCGTGGAAGAGCCGCTGGAGATCCGGTTGGTAAGCGGTGAAGGAAGCGCGCGCAGCAACAAGCCCGTGTCGGTGACCATGCGCACCCCGGGACACGACAAGGAACTGGCGGTTGGTTTTCTGTTCACGGAGGGAATCATTGCCGGCGCCGACGACGTGCGATCGGTGCAGTCCGGCACGGACCCCCAGGGCAATTCCGTTGTGGTAGAACTCGACCCGAAGGCCGCTCCGTCCCTGCAGGGATTGGAGCGCAATTTCTATACGACGTCCAGTTGCGGCGTTTGCGGAAAAGCCTCTGTTGATGCCGTGCGGGTGAAGTCGCGCTACACAGCCGGCGACAGCCAGCTGAAGGTGCCGTCGTCGTTGCTCAATGAGCTCCAGGAGAAACTGCGTGGGCATCAGAAGGTATTTGATGTAACCGGCGGGCTGCATGCCTCGGCTTTGTTTGACGCCGCAGGCAAGCTGGTGATGGTGCGGGAGGATGTAGGGCGGCACAATGCACTGGACAAGGTGATCGGTGCGGCCGTGATGCAGAAAATGGTTCCGTTGCGTGATCATCTCTTGTTGCTCAGTGGCCGTATCAGTTTTGAGTTGGTGCAGAAGGCCTCGATGGCCGGTATTCCGTTTGTGGCTGCGATTGGTGCCCCTTCAACCCTTGCCGTATCGCTGGCGGAGGACTTTGGGATGACGTTGGTGGGGTTCCTGCGCGAGGGCAGGTACACGGTATACTGCGGGCAGCGGGTGGTATAAGGGGACTTCATGCCGGTCGGCGTTTCGTCTTGCAGGCAAACCAAAGATTGATCATATTTGCGGCCCACGCCAAAGTGGCGGAACTGGCAGGCGCGCCCTCCTTCGCGAGGCGCTCCGGCGGGCAGACAACTCGCCTTCGTAAGAAAGAGTTGACCACTAGCCAAAGTGGCGGAACTGGTAGACCCCGACGTTCCGCCTTCGGCGTCATCGGGGCAGGCGCGCCCTCCTTCGCGAGGCGCTCCGGCGGGCAGGCAACTCGCCTTCGTAAGAAAGAGTTGACCACTAGCCAAAGTGGCGGAACTGGTAGACGCGCACGACTCAAAATCGTGTACCTTCGGGTGTGCGGGTTCGATTCCCGCCTTTGGTACTTAGACCCTCAATGTTCTTGAGGGTTTTTGTTTTCCACAGATCTGAAGCGCACTTGTCCGCCTGACCCGCGAAGGCGGGGCTCTGGCGGACGACTCAAAATCGTGTACCTTCGGGTGTGCGGGTTCGATTCCCGCCCCGACAGCAGTCGGGGTACAGGCCCTCAATATTTTTGAGGGCTTTTGTTTTCTAAAGAACTGAAGCGCACTTGTCCGCCGACCCGCGAAGGCGGGGCTCTGGCGGACGACTCAAAATCGTGCACCTTCGGGTGTGCGGGTCTGTCCTCGACGAAGTCGGGATTCGATTCCCGCCCCGCGCCATAGCGTTAGACTAAACGGGCTATACGGGCTATCGGAGCGTCAGAGGCCGCACGCCAACGCAATCGAAAGAACGCGCGCAAGCGAGGGTGTGGGGATGCACATTTAGCTCTCATTTACAGTCATATCCAAAATAGACTTCAACCACTGACTCTCCATTAATGAATACCTTTGAGGAATTTGATGCTTTTGCAATTCTATCACCAGCGATAAGGGAAGCATATAATCCGCTAGAATCCAAGCTCAAATCTAACCTCTCTTCTCTGCCTGCGTGATCATATATGACAATCCGCTTGTAGTGATCCATTGGATCTCTGAACTTCGACTTAACTGTTCCTGTAATTTCAAAACTACAAAAGTACCTGAATTTGTCGCACACCACTTCTTCATCAGGCCTTTGAAGGAATTGAATCAAAATAGCTATGGCACCGACTCCAATCAGGCTGTAGATTATTTGTCTCGAATTGTACCGCATGCCTTCCAATTTAGAAGTCAGTGTTCCGAGAAGCAAGCCAAATTAGATCCTACCATCTCAGCGATTGTTGATAATCACCCTCGATCCACGCCACCCGCAGGCACGGGTCTGAGACGGCGCGCCAGCGAGCGGAAGTCAAGACGCAAAAAGTGTGAATTTTGTTCATCAAGATATATACTGGATGAGTTTTACAAGAGCCATAAGCATGACAATTCCTACACAAACCCTCAAAAGGCCTTCGAGGGGTGCTTCAATCACATGATCACTGGCAACGTGACGTCTGTATGCACGAAAACTCAAGGTCTTTCTTCCCTTGATAACTGAGAATAAGATGTGCAGCATCCACATTGTGAAGACTCCAAAGAACTCGAGTAATTGAGATCTCATACTGCCTAATACATAATGAAATCAATAAAGAGGCCAATCACGTTGGTCCGGACTTTCCTGCCCGACTGTTTAACGGAGGCTTCAAACAGAAGCATCTCAATCGGGCAGGCGGGCGTCCGGACCCTTTCGAAGCATGGGCTGTCTCTTGGGACGGACTTGCAGTCCATTCCACTCTTTCACCCCCCCTGCTGGCGCGCGTCTGTGACGCGTTGCCTGGGGCGAACGCTCTTCGAAAGTACGATGGACCTCAACTAAAATCAATAACCAGGAGTCCTTGCTGGTTAATGCATGATCTCTCGCATAACTGTAAAGTTAGTTTCTTGGCTCAAGCACAGTCGGCCACATTTGGGCCATAGTGCCTGGCTAAACCCGCTCCTGTTCCCTGAAAAAGAACAGCCTGTAAGTAATTCATACCAACTTTCCGAACCATGGGTGATGACCAACTTCTTCGTCTCTGAGATTGTGGATACTCGCCTTCGATCCACGCTCCCGTCAGGCACGCGTCAGAGACGGCGCGCCAGCTCTGTAAACGCGCTCCAGCGAGGAGCGCCAGCTCTATAAACGCGCTCCAGTGAGGGGCGTAAAACTATTCTGCGTGTTACTGACATCTTCCTTAAAGAGGCTCAGACTGCTGTCGTTCAAAAAACTGAGATAAGAAAAAAGCTCAACCGTTTTCAGTTGGGCTTCTGCTTTTACATAAAATGCACGCTACAAGCGCGCACCCGCTGGAGGGGTTGTTGCCTTTAACTCATCTAATTCTCTCCCTTTCTCATCAAACAAACTACTGATCCTGTTCACTTCAACCTTTAGCATCTCTTCAAAACTATGCCATTTATTAAGTGGCTTTGATGAGTCCCTAGAGCAGCGAAAGACGAAGTTAGTTGCAGTATCGATATAAAGTAACGATCCGTCCCAGTTGTAACCGCCTATAAAGAAATAAGTGTCGTTAGCATCAGCTAATCTTTCATATACATTTGGGGTAAGCAAATCAAAAGGCTGCCAGATAGTTTGTTGATCTCTGTGATAGTTTTCCCTGAAGCCGTAAAGTGCAATACTTCCAGAAAAGAAAATTGCACCATTCATCTCTTCAAGAAAAGCCCTGTATGGTTGAGGTACCTTTCTATTCAGTTGGCTCTCTAACAGAATAATTTCTTCGTCTGAGAGACCTTTAAAAATCTGGTGCAGCCAAGCTTCTTCAGCAATATGAGGTACTGAACCTACAAGTATCGTACCTTCATGTAACTCCCGAATACCGGCTCCTTTGGCACTTTCAATCACATTTGATACTATATCGCAATAACTCATAAATTCTAAATCTCTTTTTGCGGGAATCCCCTATGGCTCCATTCTGGCGCGCGTCTGAGACGCCTTGACCTTAGGCGAACGTTTTTCGAGACGGTGCGCCAGCTCTGTAAACGCACGCCAGCGTGGGGAGGTGCTTTCAGATAGACGAGCGCCGGCGAGAGCTTTTCTGATTCAAAGAACTCTAAGCCAATAAAGGCAGCCTTTTCCTAAACACTACAAGGAAAAGCACGAGGCTAATTAAGATTTTAATGAACGGATAGCGCATACCAATCAGCGATTGGCATATTACAAATTCAACAATGAATAGAAGCGCGAAGAATAGATAGTACAGCTTGTTGCCTTTGATATCCTGCCTGCTCAATCCATAAACAAAAGGGAAAGTCAAAACAACTACTTCTATCAACGCGGGCACAAAAAACAGCCACAAAAACATAAGCCAATCTTCCATATCCTTGAGATCAGATGGTTTAACCACTTTAACATCCTTAAACAGCAATGAGATCGTCAAAAGAAATAGGAACGATCTAACGAAAAGATACAAAACCACATTAACTATTAGCTTTCCCATGATGACTAATTACTTATTGTAACGCTGATAAAAGGATGGTGACGGTCTCCTGCTGACGCGCGTCTGTGACGCGTTGCCTTGGGCGAACGTTCTTCGAAAGTACGATGGACCTCAAATAAAATCGATAGCCAGGAATCCCGGTTGGTTAATGCAATAATCTCTCGCAGAACTGTAAAGATAGCTTTCGGGCTCACCCACAATCTCGGCTACAACTGGATTTTCATGAATATAGTCCATTTTCTGCTTTACCACCTTTGCACTAGTCAAGTGTATGGGATGGTTTCCATCCTGCCAAACTTTGTAATTCCTCACCCTGGCCAACTCGTCAGCTACGTCACCGAAAAGCTCAAGTATCCAATCCCGGCGACTCTCAAAAGCGGTGTCCACCTCCTTGATAATCTCCCGTGAAGTAAATTTCTTAAAATCTCTCATAATTTCTGGCAATGGTTCCCGATCAGTGCTTATGATCATATGCAGGTGACTGGGCATCAGGCACCATGCATGAATCAATAATCCCTTCTCTCTTTGACAAAATCTCAATGATCCGATTACGATGTGCTTAAGTTCGGGCCTGGTGAACAAATCTACCCAGCCAACCACCGTCGATGTGACAAAATAAGTACCCTGGGGATCGTTGAATTTGTACTTCTCTGACATAGGGCCAATATCCACTCAATTCACGTTCCCTAAAAAAAACATCTTGTACGGAATTCATGACAACCTTCCGAACTATGCATGAGGACCCGCTTCTTCGCCTCTACGATTGTGGATAATCACCTTCGATCCACGCTCCCGGCAGGCACGCGTCAGAGACGGCGCGCCAGCATGCTTGAACAAATGCGCGCTATAAGGGGTTGTGTACTTCCCATCAGCGATGTAAGAAATACTACCAATTTGGCTCTTTTTCGATGTGCAAATAGTCCATATCTTCGACAACCAATCGCGTGCTTCAATGAAATCATTTTATATTCTTCTCCTTTCCGGTTTGGCTACGTGCGCATCCGCCCAGGTTAATGTCAGTACCATAAGAACACCTTACGGAAACGCTACGGTTCACACGTATAAGCCCCAGAACTATTTCTACGGCTCAACCACACCTCGACCCTATCGGGGAATGAAACACAAGTTCTATGCAGAGATGATCGACGGGCGTCAACTGATGGCCAATACCTGGATCGACATGACAGACTCTGTCGCCAAGCTGGTGATCGACAATAAAACTGACTCCATCGTTATCAGACCAGTCGATACCAAAATGATCGTCACGATGCTCTACCGAACGAACGAGAGGATGGAAGGAATCCCGGCTGATTCCTGTTGGCTGTTCAAGATCGTAAAGGGCCCCATAAATGGATACTCGCCGTTTGCGGAAAAGGACGCTTACCTGATTGCTATTCAAAAGGAAGATGGGCCGATCGTTCCGCTCAATAAAAAGAACCTGGTCGAGCTTGTGGGAACTACAGATCCCAAAATCAACAAATTGATTGAAAAGGACGACTTCCAGAAAGCGATAACCACATTTAACAAAAATGTGGTTAAGTGACTATGGGCTTAACTAAACCGCTATTCGGACAAACCGCATCAATTCGTGTACACTGGGGCATTGTTATGACGATCATCCCCTGCTGGCGCTCCTTTGACGCGTTGCCTTGGGCGAAGGTTCTTCGAAAGTACGATGGACCTCAACTAAAATCGATAACCCGGAATCCTTACTGGTTAATGCAGCAATCACTCGCATAACAGTAAAGAAAGTTACTACCCTCCAAAAGGATATTGAGCAGGCACGCATCAGACACGGCGCGCCACCGCGCTTGGCCGGACGTGCGCGCTAGCTAGGGTACTCCCGCTGAACGCTTCTCACTCCGGCACTTCCTCCGGAACCGGCCCGTCGTGTGCGTCGGCCGGAAAAGCCGGGTCGGCTTCCTCGTTGATCAAACCGCCCTTCTCGTCAAACCGGAGCGAGTGGATATAGCCATCCTGCGAAACCTCTACGTCGTACACTCCCTTCCCGTCTACGCGGCGATGGTCCTTCAGCTCAAAAAGAAAATCGTTGCGAAACCGGTTGAAAATATACTCGGTCACAGCATGGGGCAATTTCGTCTTGTTCATAGTCAACTCTTCTCAACCTTGGAAGTATTGTCCAAAGGCCCATTTTCTGATCGTCAAGTTCCCTTGACCGCCTGGCATCAGCAATGATTTCTGTCACGTCGCGCGAGGTTCCTCCTTACCCGCGTGATGGGGCCGCATACGCAACGACTGCAGGATCGTGATAATCATCAGGAGAAAATACACCAGGATGGCCCCCAGCGAAAACCAGCCGCTGGCTGCACGGTAGTCGATGGGCAGCAGCATGGCGTCGGCGAGGAGCCGAACCCCCAGCGACGCCAGCAGGACAACCAACGGCAGATAGAAAAGCGCGGAATACGGCTTCACCGACAACCCCAGCACTCCGGGAAGGATGATCGGGCCGTGCGCGAAAATCATGCAGAACACAAAACCCAGGAAGAAGTTGTGCAGCAACATATCGTAGGCATAGGGCATGTCGCCCAGGAATAACATAAAGAATCCTTCCATCATCAAGGTCATGTAGCCGCAAAGCAGCGCAACCGCCGTAAAGCGCACCAGGCCTTCCTTGCGCAGCGTGAGGCGAATCACATCAAACCGAAGGAGCCAGATGCTGATGGCCACCAGCGCCAACCCACCCGCATACTTTCCCCATCCATGAAAAGGAATGATCAAGGAAGACAGGTACAGCATCAATCCAGCACGCAAGAAACGCCGATCCTTGTCTGTCACAGGAAGAAATCGCGTGAGTTCCAACCGTTCCGAAACGATGGTGAAGAGCAGGAAGGCGATGTACCAGGGGAAAACCATCGGGTAAAATTGCTTCCATGCCAGCAGCACCGAGGCAACAACCCAGCACAGGGCTCCGGCGCCAGCCAGCCAGAGCGGAAAATTCCGTTGCTGCCGGAGGTAGGCCGCATACACCGCCACAAACAACAGGCCGGCGGCCACCTGCATGGCTACCGCCACGTGGAAATCTCCGTTAAGAAAGACCACTACGCTTGCCGCACTCAACAGCGGACCGAGGTAATACACGGGCTTCTTCAGGGGAATCACTTTTTCCAGCGCGATGAGGGTTCCCAAAAAGCCGCCAACCATTATCGCCCCATGATGCACGTAGGCCTCCGGCAGGGGGACGGCCCACCCCAGCCGACCAAGACCGGAGAACATCCCCACCAGCAGGTTGGCGATAGCCGACAAAAGCAGCAAGGGCTTGACGAGGCGGATCATCCCGCAAAAGTCCAGAACCCCTGCGGAGCACGGCATGACAAAAATCACTTTGGCAGGGCCGTTTCCCACTGCCTGCGGCTTCCCGCGGCCAACGATTATTGCTACCTTGCCGGGAATCTATTGATCATGAAAATCACCAAACACACGGTCGCGGCAATCCACTATACGCTGACCGACAACAGCGGTACCGTACTCGACAGCAGTGCCGGCCGCGACCCGCTTTACTACCTCCACGGCGAAGGCAATTTGATCCCCGGAATGGAGGAAGGCCTCGAAGGCCAGGAGAAAGGCGTGAAACTGAAACTGAAAATCAGCCCGGAAAAAGGCTATGGTGTCCGCGATGAGGCCCTCATCCAAAAAGTACCCCGCACGGCGTTTGGCGACCAGAAAGTGGAGAAGGGAATGCAATTTCACGCCAACAACGGCATGGTAGTAACCATCACCAACGTAGGGTTGGAGCAAGTAACCGTAGACGCCAACCACGCCCTGGCCGGCGTCGACCTCAATTTTGATGTGGAAGTCATGGAAGTACGCCAGGCTACCGCGGAAGAGATTGCCCACGGCCACGTGCACGGTCCCGGCGGACATCACCACCATTAGTCCTAACAATTCGCCTGTAGCGGTGTTAATTTTACGACTCTAAACTAAAGCCCAGAGGATATGTACGGAGGAGGAAATACGTTCGAAGGAATCAAGTCCGATTCAGTCGCGCAGGAAGACCCCATTAAACTTGCGGAGTTCGAAGCGCGCATCGCGCGGGGTGAAAAAATCGAGCCCACGGATTGGATGCCGCAGCTATACCGCAAGCAGCTCATCCGCATGATCGAGCAGCATGCCCACAGCGAAATCATCGGCGCGTTGCCCGAAGGCACCTGGATTACCCGCGCCCCGGGATTCAAGCGCAAGATGTCGCTGATGGCCAAGGTGCAGGATGAAGTGGGCCACGCCCAGTTGTTGTACAGCGCCGCCGAAACGCTGGGCAAGTCGCGCGAACAAATGATCGACGACCTGATCACCGGCAAGTCAAAGTACTCCAATATTTTCAACTACCCCACATTTACCTGGGCCGACTGTTGCTTCATTTCGTGGCTGGTCGATGCCGGTGCCATTGTAAACCAGATCGCCAACGCCAAAGGAAGCTACGGCCCCTACTGCCGTGCCCTCGACCGCATCTGTGCCGAAGAATCTTTTCACCTGAAGTACGGACACCATTGCGTCATCTACCTGGCCTCCGGTACGCCCAAGCAGCGCGCCATGTTCCAGGAAGCCCTCAACCGCTGGTGGC
>JAYRXB010000561.1:0-2730 GCA_041917735.1 Cyclobacteriaceae bacterium | reverse complement strand
GCTCATCACGGCGGTGTTGGGCCGTGTCAGCGCAGTCGACGGGTCGCCCTGCACAAAGCGGTAGCTGAGTACCTCAAACAACTCCGGGTCGCCCCAGCCCATGTACTTCTCGCTCGACTTCACCTGGTCGGTGCTCACGAAGGCCAGGTTGCCGAACTCGTGCGCAAAAAGCCGCACGGCGCGTTCTACCTCGGGAATCTCCTTGGCGATGGCCGGCCCCGCCTGGTTCGGCACGCCGGTCCACTTGCTGGTCTGCCCATTCCAGCTGGCTTCGATCGTCATCAGGTAGATGCGGTCGAGCTTGTCGTGGTGGCGCTCGAAGGCAAACTCGTCTACCACATAGAGGGTGATGAGTATGGCGCTGGTGATCCCCACCGACAAGCCGAGCAGGTTGATGAGGCTGAACAGTTTGTTGCGAACAAAGCCGCGAAAGAGGATCTTGAGGTAGTTGGTGAGCATGGTGAAGCTGGGATTATATCCTTAGACTGCCCAACTCGCCAAAAGGTTGCACCGGGAGGGTCCATGGTCAATAGTCTATAGTCCATAGTCAACAAACCATCGACTATCGACCATCAACGATCGACCATCGACTATGGACTATGGACCATCGACTATTGACTATGGACCATCGACTATTGACTATTCACTCCTCAGCGCCTCCACGGGGTTCCCAACCGCCGATTTCAGCGCCTGGGCACTCACAATAGCCAGGGTCAACGTCAGGGCGGCCAACCCTGCGAATGCCAGCACCCACACCGACATGTCAATGCGGTACGTGTAACGCTGCAAGAACTGGTTCATGAAATACCATCCCGCCGGCGCGGCGATGCAGAAGGCGATCAACACCAGCCGCGAGAAGTCGCGCGTGATGAGCAGGACCAGGCTGGGTACACTCGCGCCCATCACCTTGCGGATGCTGATCTCTTTGCTGCGCTGTTCGGTGGCAAAGGAGGCAAGACCAAACAGTCCCAATGCGGTGATGAGCAGGGTGAGTAAGGTGAATGAATTCGAAAGCCGGCCGATCATCGTGAACGTCGCGAACTTCTTGTCGAATTCCACGTCGGCAAACCGGTATTCAAACGGATACGCAGGGTTGTACTTGCGGAAGATGGCCTCCACACCGGCCAACGTCTCCTGCAGGTTGTCGCCGGGTTTCAGCCGCACGCTGATGGTGCTCGACCACGTCGGCGACATCACCATCACCATGGGCTCGATCGGCCGGTGCGCATTTCCCATGAGGATGTTCTCCGTTACACCGATGATCCGCCATTCTTGTTCCCACATCTTGACGGTTTCTCCTATTGGGTTCTCGAGGTTCAATACGTCGACCGTCGCCTGGTTTACGATGATGGCCGTCGTGTCACTCGGATACTCGGGCGAGAAGTCCCGCCCCTGGAGCATTCGGATGCCGAGGGTCTTGGTGTAATCGTACTCCGTGGCGATGGTGGTGAACTCAATGCGCTGCCCTTCCTTGCGTCCCGGCCAGTCGTCGAGGGTGTTCTGTGAGAAAATGGCTGTCACCGGGCTGTTGCTCTTGCACATCGCTTCGGCATAGCCGCTGGCCAGCAACTCCGTCTTCAACGGACGATAGTTCTTCTCAATGTCGCTCGTAGTCCAAATCAGCAGCAGGTTCTCGCGGTCATACCCGACGTCGCGCTGCCGCAGGTGGTTGATCTGCTGGTGCACCACGATGGCCGCGATGGTCAGCAGGATTGAGAACACAAATTGAAGCGTAACGAGAATCTGGCGCGGGGTTGCCGACCGCCCGCTCACCATGAGCTTCCCCTTGAGTACCTGCACCGGGTTGAAGGAGGAAAGGTAGAAGGCAGGATAGCTTCCGGCCAACACGCCGGTGATGAGCGTCAGGCCTAATCCCAGCATCCAGAAGACCGGCGAAGCATAGTCGATCGTGAGCTGCTTGGAAACGAGTTGATTGTACAACGGCAAGAGCAGTTCGACGAGAACCAGCGAGACAAGAAACGCGAGCAACGCCAGCAGAATCGATTCGCCGAGGAACTGGAAGATCAGGTCTTGGCGGCGTGAACCAATGCTTTTGCGGATACCCACCTCGCGGGCACGCCGCTCGGAGCGGGCCGTGGCCAGGTTCATGAAGTTGATGCAGGCGATGATAAGGATGAATACGGCAATGCCCGTAAACAACTGTACGTACAGGATCATGCCGCCCGATTCTTTGCCGTTGGTGAAGTTGGTGTACAACCGCCAATGACTCATCGGATGCAGGAACAGCGAAACGTTGGATGAATTCGGATTCTTCTCGGCAATCAACCCGCGGATGGCGTCGTCAATTTCATTCACCGGCGTGCCGGGCTCCAGCTCCACATAAACCTGGCTCACGTTGTTGTCCCAACGGTCTTTCACGTTGGCCACCCACGGCTGGGTGAGCTCGTAGTAACCGTAGGAAATGAAAAACGAATACTCGCTGAACGTAGTGTTTTCCGGGAGGTCAGCCACCACGCCGGTGACTTTCAGTTCGCCTTCGTTGTCAACTTGCACGGTCTTGTTGAGCGGGTCTTCGTCGCCAAAGAGTGCTTTGGCCAGCGAAGCCGTGAGCACTATGGAACGCGGATCGTCCAGCGCACGGGGGGTGCCCTTCAGCATCTTAAAATCAAACACATCGAAGAACGATTCCGTGGCCCAAAGCCCCACCTTGTTGAGCTTCTTGTCACCCACCGCCAGCAACGCGCCTTCGCCCCAGTTGGTGCGCACGGT